>NZ_QTKI01000553.1:0-2457 GCF_010820945.1 Rhodopseudomonas sp. BR0C11 | reverse complement strand
GCATAGGCGCGCTTCATCGCTTCGATCAACAGATGCAGCGACGGCGTCGTGCTGATCGAGAGCCTGAACATCCTGGAAGGCTACGCGATGCGCGACCTCGGGCAGGGCACGCCGCCGTCGCTGCATCTGTTGATCGAAGCGATGAAGCGCGCCTATGCGGATCGCGCCCGCTATCTCGGCGATCCCGCCTTCAGCGAGGCCCCGGTCGCGAAGCTGTTGTCCAAGGACTACGCGGCGAGCCTGCGCGCCGGGATCGATCCGCAGCGCGCGACGCCGGTCGAGCAACCACTGCCGCAGCCGCGCGAGGGCCAGAACACCACGCACTTCTCGGTCGCCGATGCCGACGGCAATGCGGTGAGCAATACCTACACGCTCAATTTCTCCTACGGTGTCGGGCTGGTGGCGGATGGCACGGGCGTCTTGCTCAACAACGAACTCGATGATTTCACCGCGGCTCCTGGCGCCTCTAATGCCTACGGTCTGGTCGGCTTCGCCGCTAACCTGCCGGCGCCCGGCAAACGGCCGCTGTCGTCGATGTCGCCGACGATTCTGCTCAAGGACGGCAAGCCGGTGCTGGTCACCGGCTCGCCGGGCGGCAGCCGCATCATTTCGGCGGTGCTGCAGGTGATCGTCGATGTGATCGATTACCGGATGAATGTCGCCGACGCCGTGGCAGCGCCGCGGCTGCATCATCAGTGGCTGCCGGACGAGGTGCGGGTCGAAGGCGGCTTTCCCGACGCGACCCTGGACGCGCTTCGCGCCATGGGCCACCGCGTCGTCACTCCGCTCGGCCAGACCTCGGCAAATTCGATTCTGATCGATACCGACGGCTTCCACGGCGCGCGGGACCCGCGAACACGGGGGGCGACGGCGGCGGGATACTAGCGATCCAGCTGCTTGCGGGAGAGGGCCGGGGTGAGGGCGCCCCAGGCAGTGAGCTAACGACTTGCTCAATCCAGGATCGAGGCGCGCTGCGACTCGCGGCTGCCCTCACCCCAACCCTCCCCCGCAAGCGGGGGAGGGAGCTCGCCGCGTGTGCGGCGAAGGATTCGGCTTGCACGGGGCGTTCAACCTCTCGCCGCAAGCGGATGCAGCGGCGCCCTGCTAATCTGTTCGGCCAATCGATTTGGGCGACCAGGAGGCTTCATCAGATGGCATCACTGCAAGGTAAGACGCTGTTCATCACCGGGGCGAGCCGGGGCATTGGGCTCGCGATCGCGCTGCGGGCGGCGCGGGATGGCGCCAATGTGGCGATCGCCGCCAAGACCACAGAGCCGCATCCGAAGCTGAAGGGCACGATCTACACCGCCGCCGAGGAGATCGTTGCAGCCGGCGGCAAGGCGTTGCCGCTGGTGTGTGACATCCGCGACGAGGCGCAGGTGGTCGACGCGATCGGCAAGACGGTCGCGGAGTTCGGCGGCATTGATGTCTGCGTCAACAATGCCAGCGCGATCAGCCTGACCAATTCGCAGGCGACCGACATGAAGCGCTACGACCTGATGATGGGGATCAACACCCGCGGGACCTTCATGGTGTCGAAATACTGCATTCCGCATCTGAAGAAGGCCGCCAATCCGCACATCCTGATGCTGTCGCCGCCGCTCGACATGAAGGCGAAGTGGTTCGCAGCGTCGACCGCCTACACCATGGCGAAGTTCGGCATGAGCATGGTGGCGCTCGGTCTGTCGGGCGAACTCAAGCACGCTGGCGTTGCGGTGAATGCGCTGTGGCCGCGCACCACGATCGCCACGGCGGCGGTCGGCAATCTGCTCGGCGGCGACGCGATGATCCGCGCCAGCCGCACGCCGGAGATCATGGGCGACGCCGCCCATGCGATCCTGACCAAGCCGTCGCGCGAATTCACCGGCCAGTTCTGCATCGACGACAGCGTGCTGTACGAGGCTGGGGTGCGCGACTTCGAGCCGTATCGCGTCGATCCGAGCGTGCCGCTGATGTCGGACTTCTTCGTGCCGGACGACAGCGTCCCGCCGCCCGGCGTCACTGTCACGCCGCTGCCGATGGGGTAGGCTCTCCCCAAGCACAGCGCGCTCCCTCTCCCGCAGGCGGGAGAGGGAGCTGTCGTGCTTGGCGCGTCGGTCGTTGCTCTAATCGAAGTTGCTATTACGCCTTGCCGATTTGGTACGGCCCGCCTTTTTCAAGCGCGCGGTTGTGGGCGGGGCGGGCGTGGATGCGTTCGAGCCAGGCCAGCGCCTTCGGATAGCGCTGGTCGAGGCCGCCGCGTGAGGCGGCGGCTTCCAGCGGGAAGCTCATCTGGATGTCGGCGGCGGTGAATTCGTCGCCGGCGAAATATGCGGCCTTGCCGAGTTCGCTCTCCCAATAATCCATGTGCAGCTTGAGCTGCGGATCGACGAAGCCCGTCAGCGCGCCGGACGCCACCATCTTCACCAGCGGCCGCACCAGCGCCGGGGCGCGCTGTTGCATCATCGAGAACAGCAG
>NZ_QTKI01000552.1:0-2485 GCF_010820945.1 Rhodopseudomonas sp. BR0C11 | reverse complement strand
TCATCAGCGTGGTCCACCAATCGACCGCAAGCCCGTCCCCGGCGAGCGCGATGCTGGGCGCCACCAGGTCGCGCCACGGCAGCTTGGCGTAGCGGCGGTGCGCCTCCTCCATGCCGGCAACCACGCCCGGCACCGCGACGGCGGCCGGGCCGTGGATGTTGCGGTCGTCCTTCACCCGCGGCCAAGGGAACAGATCGGACGCCGCGCCCGCGCCGGTCAGCGGATAGTCCTCGACCCGCAGGCTCTGCGGCGCCCGCATGCCGTAGTCGATGACTTCGGTGCGGTCTTCTTTGGCGCGGTACAGCACCATCGCGCCGCCGCCGCCGATGCCGCTCATCCACGGCTCGAGCACCCCGAGCGCAAAGGTGGTGGCGATCACCGCATCGATGCAGTCGCCGCCCTCCGCCAGCACGTCGGCGCCGATCTCGGCCGCGCGGCGCGACTGCGCCGCGACGATGCCGCCCTTGGAAGTGATCGCCGGCTTACGGATCTGCTGGAGATTGCTGAACTGGTCGGTCATGCGGAGGCTTTCGCTGGCAAGGGGACAACACGCGGCGGGGGCCGGCGCAGTGCGCCAGCGCGGCGCAGTGTAGGGCGTGCTGCGAGCCGCTGCTACGACGCAGAAGCAGTGATGATAATCAGGCGGCGCAGGTTGAAAGGTGCGAGGTGAGCAACTTGCGGAACGCGGCGGCAGGGATGGCAGGGCTGAACAGCCAACCCTGCATCTGGGTGCAGCCGAGCGTCGTGAGGATCTCGCGCTGCCGCGCGGTCTCGACGCCCTCGGCGGTGGTGGTCATGTGACGAGCCGCTGCGATGTTGACCACGGCCTGCACGATCGCGGTCGAGCCTTCGGTGGTGTCGATGCCGTCGATAAAGCTGCGGTCGATCTTGATCTTGTCGAACGGGAATCGCTGCAGATAGCTCAGCGACGAATAGCCGGTGCCGAAATCGTCGAGCGAAATCCTCACCCCGAGGGCGCGAAGCTGGGTCAGCGTGCTCAGCGCGGCGTCATCGTCGTGAATCAGCACCGCCTCGGTGACTTCGAGTTCGAGCCGTTCCGCCGGCAGGCCCGCTGCACCGAGCACGGAGGCGACCAGCAGCGCCAGCGACGGCTGACGGAATTGCACCGGTGAGATGTTCACCGCGAGCGTGATATCGCTGTCCCAGGTCGCCGCCTCCGAGCAGGCGGTCGCCAGCGTCCAGGCGCCGATCTCGTTGATCAGGCCGGTGTCCTCGGCGATCGGAATGAACTCGGCCGGCGAGATCATGCCGCGGGTCGGATGCCGCCAGCGCAGCAGCGCCTCGCAGCCGGTGATCGCGCCGCTGCGCAGATCGACCTGCGGCTGATAGTGGATTTCGAAGCCGCGGTCGGCGATCGCGCTGCGCAGGTCGAATTCGAGCTGGCGGCGGGTCTTGGCGACCGCGTCCATTTCCGGCTCGAAGAACCGGAAGGTGCGGCGGCCTTCGGCCTTGGCGCTGTACATCGCCAGGTCGGCGTTCTTCACCAATTGGTCGAGATCAGCGCCATCGCGCGGCGCGATCGCAATTCCGATCGATGCGTCGGTAGAGAGCAGGTGACCGAGGCATTGATACGGCAGCCGGATCGACTCGTAGATGCGGTCGACCAGCGCGGTAGCTTCGTCGGGGCCGCTGACGCCGATCTGGATGATGGCGAATTCGTCGCCGCCGAGCCGAGCGACAAAGTCAGTCTCGCGCACGCAGTCGCGCAGCCGCACCGCGACCTGCTTCAAGAGCTCGTCGCCGACCGGATGGCCGAGCGTATCGTTGATGCTCTTGAACTCGTCGATGTCGATGTACAGCAGCGCGAACGGCGCCCCGCGGCTGGCACGCTGCAGCTCGTTTTCGAGTCGCTGCCGGAACATCGAGCGGTTCGGCAGATCGGTGAGACTGTCGAAATGCGCCAGATAGGAGATCCGCTCGTCGTAACGTTTGCGCTCGGTGGCGTCCTCATGGGTGATGACCCAGCCGCCGCCCGGCACCGGCACGCTCGAAAATTCGATCGAGCGGTCGTGGATGCTGTGAATCTCCGACACGCGCTGGGACGACAGCCGGTCAATTAGATCGGTCGTGATTTTGTCGATATTGCCGCCGAGCGAACCGGTCGATTTCCGATGTTCGAGCACGTCGCGCAGACTGCAGCCGGGCTTCACCACCTCGGGCGACAGACCGTACATCTCCATGTAGCGCTGATTGCAGATCACCAGCCGGGCCTGGGCATCGAACAATAGCAAGCCCTGCGACATGTTGTTGATCGCGGTGTCGAGCCGCTGCTTGTCGAGCTGCAGCTTGCGCTGGGTGGCGCGGTGGTGCTTGCCGATCTGGTTGATGATCAGCAACAAGATCACCGTCACCACCAAGGCCGAGACGGCCGCGACCGAGACCATCAGCTTGGTCTGGGTCCGCCAGCTCGCCAGCGCATCCTCGGTGGTGGTGGTAACCACCATCCCGATCCGCCGTTCGGTAA
>NZ_QTKI01000551.1:0-2487 GCF_010820945.1 Rhodopseudomonas sp. BR0C11 | reverse complement strand
CGATCGCGCCGGCCGGCGCCACCAGCCAGATCGCCGGCGCCTTGAACGGGCGGTGCTGCTCCGGGTGCTTGATCCGCAGCACCAGCACGCCGACGCAGACCACCGCGAACGCGAACAGTGTGCCGATGCTGACCAGCTCCCCGACCAGTCCGATCGGCAGCACCCCGGCAAGGCCGGCGATGATCAGGCCGGTGCCGATGGTGGCGACATGCGGGGTGCGGAAGCGTGGGTGGGTGGCGGCGGCAGCCTTCGGCATCAGGCCGTCATGCGCCATCGCGCGCAGCACGCGGGTCTGGCCGAGCAGCAGCAACAGGACCACCGAGGTCAGTCCGGTGACGACGCCGATCTTGACGATCGAGGATAGCCAGCCGATCCCGGCGGCGTCGATCCCCACCGCGATCGGATCGGGCACGTTGAGCCGGTCATAGGGCACGATCCCGGTCAGCACGAACGCCACCGAGACGTACAGCACGGTGCAGATCGCGAGCGAGCCGAG
This sequence comes from Rhodopseudomonas sp. BR0C11, assembly GCF_010820945.1. Lineage (NCBI taxonomy): Bacteria > Pseudomonadati > Pseudomonadota > Alphaproteobacteria > Hyphomicrobiales > Nitrobacteraceae > Rhodopseudomonas > Rhodopseudomonas sp. BR0C11. The sequence continues at coordinate 1,991 of NZ_QTKI01000551.1, read as the reverse complement.
GATGCCGAGCGGCATGTCGCGTTGCGGGTTCTTGGCCTCCTGTGCGGCGGTCGAGACCGCGTCGAAGCCGATGAAGGCGAAGAACACCACTGCGGCGCCGCGCAGCACGCCCGACCAGCCGAAGACGCCATTCTCCTGCGCCGGCGGAATGAACGCGCCGTCCGGATTGGCGGCCGTCACCCAGTTGGCCGGCGTCACCATCGGCGCTGCGAAGATCAGAAACAGCGCGATCACCGTGAGCTTGATGCAGACGATGACGTTGTTGAACCGCGCCGATTCTTGGATGCCGATCACCAGCAGCGTCGAGATCGCCAGGATGATCGCCATCGCCGGCAGGTTGAGAATCGCCCCGGTGGTCGACCAGGCGTGGGTGGCTGCGTCATAGGCGAGCGGTGCCGTCGTGAACTGCGCCGGCAGGTGGATGCCGAAATTGCCGAGCAGGCTGACGAAGTACCCGGACCAGCCGATCGCCACCGTGGTGGCGCCGACGGCGTATTCAAGGATCAGGTCCCAGCCGATGATCCAGGCCACGAGCTCGCCGATCGTCGCATACGCATAGGTGTAGGCGCTGCCCGACACCGGCACGGTCGAAGCCATCTCGGCGTAGCACAGCCCGGCGAAGGCGCAGGCGACCGCGCCGAGCACGAAAGACAGCGAGACGGCCGGTCCGGCATTGGCGGCGGCGGCATGGCCGGTGAGCACGAAGATGCCGGCGCCGATAATGCCGCCGACCCCAAGCGCAACCAGATTGACCGCCGACAGCGACCGCTTCAGGTGGCGCACCTCGCCGTCGCCGCTGTCCCCCGCCGCAGCCTCGATTTGCAGGCTGCTCAGCGATTTACGCGTCCAGATGTCGGCCACCCTCGAATCCCCGTTCCCTGCGGCGGAACCCGCTCGATCTCAAGCGCGGCGACGGCCGCCCGGTTCCATTGCTCCGGCGCTTGCCTCTGACGGCACCATCGCCGCCAGACAGCCGAGCGCCGCCCGCACCAGCTGGTGGCGGTACACCGCAAAATGGTCGGGCGGCATGCCCCGGATCAAAGCGTGGGCGAACATTCCATACATCAGGCTGAAGACCGGCAACGCGGCTTCGGCGGTGGAGCGGCCGGGTGGCCAGTCGGAGGCGCCTTCGAGCAGCGCCTCCCATTCCTTCAGGAACAGGTCGTAGGCTTCGAGATAGTGGCTGCGCTCACTCTTGTGCCGCTCCAGCATGAAGTGCTGCATCCATTCGCGCGGCGCCTGCGCATAGATTTCGGCCTGTGCCGTGATCGCCGCCGTGACGCCAGTGGTGAGGTCATAGCTGCCGAGCGCGGTGCGCCGGCGGCGCAGCGCCAGCAGCAGATCCTTGGTCCGCAGATGCACGCAGGCGCGCGCCAGCTCATCCTTGCTGGAGAAATATTCGTAGAAGGTGCCGAGCCCGACGCCGGCCACCAGCACGATCTCGCGGATCGTGACTTCGGAGAACGGCTTTTCGTCGAGAAGCCGAACAAATGCGTCGCGGATCGCCCGCGAGGTTTCGTGCGAGCGCGGCTGCACCGGCCTTCGCCGTGATTTTGCTGGGGTTTCCGCGCGCTTCGCCATCCAGGCCCAATCCGAACACCTGCCCGATGCGGGTTGCCTATGATGCCTGCCGAACCATCGCAAGCGCCAGAGGCGCCGCTCCGGGAGGACCTGAATGCTCAATGCCGCCATCGCCGACAGCTACGGCGCCGTCACCCACGAGGTGATCAACCAGCCGGTCGAACTCGCCGACTACAATCTGTTCACCGCCGACCGGCCGCTGGTCGAGGCGGTGACGCGTGAGGGCGCCGAATGGGCCGCCAACGATATTGCCGATTTCGGCGCCCGGATCGGCGCCGCCGAGTATCTCGAACTCGGCGCGCTGGCGAACCGGCATCTGCCCGAATTCGACACCCATGATCGCTACGGCCGCCGCACCGATTTGGTGCGCTTCCACCCCGCCTATCACCGGCTGATGCAGACTTCGATCG
>NZ_QTKI01000550.1:0-2510 GCF_010820945.1 Rhodopseudomonas sp. BR0C11 | reverse complement strand
GCTGGCGGGATTGACGCAAGAATGTGGAACAAGCAGCGCGAGGCCGAAGAGGCGCGCGAGCGGCTGGCGCTGATCGGCGACGATGATTCACCGGTTCGTAAGCCGGAAATCGACGACGATCTGGCAACTTCGGCGGCGGCGGAGTAATCGTGTTGCAGCGCCACGCAACAGGCTTTCGAAGTTAGGGGACGTCCGATGTCCATCGTCAATTCCGTTCGCGCCCAGATCCCGCCGATCCATCGGGAGGGCTATCCGTTCGTCGGCGCCTTTGCGCTGGTGACGCTGATTCTGTTCTGGATCTGGTCGCCGCTCGGCTGGATCGGCACCGTGCTGACGATCTGGTGCGCCTATTTCTTCCGTAACCCGGCCCGGACGACCCCGGTGCGCGACGGTCTGGTGGTGTCGCCGGCCGATGGCCGCGTTTCGATGGTGGTCGACATCATCCCGCCGCCGGAGCTGGGGCTGGGCGCAAAGCCGCTGCCGCGCGTCTCGATCTTCATGAGCGTGTTCAACTGCCACGTGAATCGCAGCCCGGTGGCCGGCCGGATCGAGCGGATCGTGTATTCGCCCGGCAAGTTTATCAACGCCGAGCTTGACAAGGCCAGCGAAGACAACGAGCGCAATTCGATGGTGCTGTCGACCGAGCACGGCCAGATCGGCGTGATCCAGATCGCCGGCCTGATCGCCCGCCGGATCGTGTCTTTCGTCCGTGAGGGCCAGCCGCTGGTTGCCGGCGAGCGCTTCGGCCTTATCCGGTTCGGTTCGCGCCTCGACGTCTATCTGCCCGAGGGCACCAAGCCGCTGGTCGCCGAAGGCCAGACCGCGATCGCCGGCGAGACCATCCTGGCCGACCTCAAGGGCGGCGACGCTGGACGGACGTACCGGACCGACTAACATCGGGGCCGCCGGCCCGAAGGTTGCCATGATGGCCGAGCAGGATGGTGGTTCCGAGACGAGAGCGAAACCGATGCCTTTCGATCTGAATTCCCCTGAGACGCCGCGTCGCCGGTTCGGGCCGATTCCGGTGCGCCTGCTGGTGCCGAACGTCATCACCCTGCTGGCGATCTGCGCCGGCCTGACGGCGATCCGGCTGGCGACCGAGGGGCGGATGGAGCTGGCGGTCGCGGCGATCGTGTTCGCGGCGGTGCTCGACGGGATCGACGGCCGCGTCGCCCGGATGATCAAGGGCCAGTCGAAATTCGGTGCCGAGCTCGACAGCCTGGCGGATTTCGTCAATTTCGGCGTCGCGCCGGGCCTGATCCTGTACTTCTGGCAGCTGCATTTCCTCAGCAATGTCGGCTGGATCGCCGCCATGGTGTTCGCGATCAGCGGCGGCCTGCGGCTGGCGCGGTTCAACGCCACCATGGACGATCCCAACAAGCCGGCGTTCGCCGCCAACTTCTTTACCGGCGTACCGGCCCCGGCCGGCGCCATCACCGTACTGTTGCCGGTCTATATGGGCTTCCTCGGCGCGCCGACGCCGCCGGCGGTGCTGACCGCCGTCTACACGCTGCTAATCGCCTTCCTGATGGTGTCGCGGCTGCCGGTGTTCTCCGGCAAGACGGTGAAGATGCGGGTGGCGCCCGAGATGGTGCTGCCGCTGTTCGTCTCGGTGGTGTTGTTCATCGCGCTGTTGATCGGCTACCCGTGGCACATCCTGTCGGCCTGCTCGGTGCTGTACCTGCTCAGCCTGCCGGTCGGCTGGCGGTCGTATCGCGACCATCAGCGCAATGCCGCAACAGCCCAGCAGGGCAAAGCCGCGCCCGCCGGCCAAAAGCCGACCCTGGTCGTGAACGATCCGGCCCCACGCGACGACGACCGCCCGGCGCGGCTGAACTGACCGCGGTACTGTCAGTGGCGTTACGCGCTGCCCCTTGGGCGGTATTCTGAAACTCGCTATAGGGCAGGGCTGTCGCCGGGGTTGAACGGCCGCCGCCAACGGACGGCCGGGTCTGGCGACGCTGGAGGACGCCCGTGAGCCAACCTGATTCCGGTCCCGTGCCGACCGCCGTGCTCGAAGCCCTGGCCCGCTACGACACCCCCACGATCTGCAACGCGATGGAAGTGGTCGCCCCCGAGCGGCGCGCGATCGGCTTCACCACGCGCCCGCTGGTCTGCCCGTTCCCGCAGCTTCCGCCGATCGTCGGCTATGCCCGCACCGCGACCATCCGCGCCACCGTGCCGTCCAGCCTTCCGCCGGCCGAGCGACGGGCCAAGCAGATGGCCTATTACGAATATGTCGGCTCCGGCGCCGGCCCCCGCATCAGCGTGATCCAGGACATCGACGGGCCGGATGCCGGGTTCGGCGCGTTCTGGGGCGAGGTCAACAGCGCCGTGCACAAGGCGCTCGGCTGCCTTGGCGTGATCACCGACGGCTCGATCCGCGACGTGCCGCAATGGGCGCCGGGCTTCCAGGCGCTGGCCGGCTCGATCGGTCCCTCGCATGCTCACGTTCACGTCACCGGCTTCGGCGCCGAGGTCCGGGTGGCCGGCATGACGGTGTGCGATGG
>NZ_QTKI01000549.1:0-2515 GCF_010820945.1 Rhodopseudomonas sp. BR0C11 | reverse complement strand
CAGGTGTATGGCGGCATCGCGCAAGGTACGTTCGGCATTTCGCGCTCCGACAAGGCCGCAAGCATCAAGGCGCAATTTCAGTTCAACGACGTCGAGCTGCAGACCTGCGCAGCCGACCTGCTCGGCGTGCGCAACCTGTCGGGACGCGGCAACCTCAGCGTGTCGCTGGAAGCCGAGGGCGCGAGCCCGTTCGGCCTGGCGCAATCGCTCGACGGCTCGGCGCTGCTCACCGGCCACGACGGCGCGATCAGCGGCTTCAACGTCGAACAACTGCTGAAGCGGCTGGAGCGGCGGCCGTTGTCCGGCGGCGGCAACTTCCGCAGTGGCAACACCCCGTTCGACAAGCTCACCGTTTCGGTGCGGTTTGCGGACGGCATCGCCACCGCCGACGAGGTGCGGATCGACGGTCCCACCGCACGGATTTCGCTGAGCGGCACCGCCTCGGTGCCCGCGCGCGAATATGACCTGAAGGGCGTCGCCAGCCTCGCCGGCGGCTCCGCCGCCAAGCCCGGCTTCGACCTGCCGTTCATCGTGCAGGGCCCGTGGGACGATCCGCTGATCTTCCCGGACCCGGAAAGCCTGATCCGCCGCTCGCCCGCCTCGGCGCCGCTGCTCGACGCCGTGAAGGATCGCAAGACCCGCGACACCGTCCGCTCAGTGCTCGAACGGATCACCGGCAAGAAACAGGACGCCGAGCCGCCGGCCGACGCACCTGCCGCCGCGCAGCCCGAGCCGAAGGCGAACTGATCAGCTCTGCGTGATCTGCGCGGCCGTCGGCTGTGCACTGCCGGGCACGCCCCTCTCCGTCATCGCGAGCGCAGCGAAGCAATCCAGCTCGCCTATTAAGCTGCTGGATTGCTTCGTCGCTTCGCTCCTCGCAATGACGAGGCCTAATGACACCTCACATCGGCGCGGCGTTGTCGGCCTGGGTCTTCGACAGCTTCGACGCCAGTGAGGCGATGACGATCAGCACCGTCACGGCCGCGATGATCAGGGTGCAGATCGCGTTGATCTCCGGCTTCACCCCGAGCCGCACTTCCGAATAGATCCGGATCGGCAACGTAGTCGACCCAGGGCCGGTGGTGAAGCTGGCGATCACCAGATCGTCGAGCGACAGCGCGAACGCCAGCATCCAGCCCGCCGCGATCGCCGGCCAGATCAGCGGCACGGTGGCGCGCAGGAACGCTTCCACCGGGGCGCAGCCGAGATCCATCGCCGCCTCCTCGATGCTGCGGTCGAGCGCATGCAGCCGCGACTGCACCACCACCGCGACGAAGCACATCGTCAGCGTGGTATGGGCGATCACCACCGTCCAGAATCCGCGCTCGGCGTTGATCGCGACAAACAACAGCAGCAGCGACAGACCGGTGATCACTTCCGGCATCACCAGCGGCGCATACAGCATCCCGGAGAACAACGTGCGGCCCTTGAAATGGCCGGCACGCGACAGCGCCACCGCCGCCAGCGTGCCGAGCACAGCCGCCGCGGTGGCCGAGGTCAGCGCCACGCGCAGGCTCATCCAGGCGGCATCGAGCATCGGCTGATCCTGGAAGAACTCGCGATACCAGCGCAGCGACCAGCCGCCCCACACCGTGACCAGGCGGGAGTCGTTGAACGAATACACCACCAGGATCACGATCGGCAGATACAGAAACGCCAGCCCCAGCGTCAGCGAGACGAGGTTGAAACGGGAGAGCTTCATGTTTTTGTACCCTCCCCTGGAGGGGGAGGGTATTCTTCGCAGCAACCTGAGACTACGCTCGCGACAAAGGCTATCCCGCCCATCACGACCTCCCCTCGAGCTGGCGTCGCTGCGCCCGCTCGTAGATCAGCAGCGGCAGCAGCAACACGCCGAGCAGCAGCACCGCGAGCGCCGAGGCCACCGGCCAGTCGCGGTTGGTGAAGAACTCCAGCCACAGCGTCTGGCCGATCATCGGCGAGGTCGAGCCGCCGAGCAGATCGGGGATGACGAATTCGCCGACGATCGGGATGAAACACAGCAGCACGCCGGCGCCGATGCCGGGCAGCGACAGCGGGAACGTCACCAGCCAGAAAGCCTGCCGCGGCGAAGCGCCGAGATCGGCGGCGGCTTCCGACAGCGAATGCGGCAGCTTCGCCAGCGTCGCGTACAGCGGCAGCACCATGAACGGCAGATACGAATACACGATGCCGACATACATCGCGGTGTCGGTCGACAGCCACACCACCGGCTTCGAGACGATGTGCAGCGCCAGCAGCAGCTGATTGAGCAGGCCGTCGTGCTGCAGGATGTTGATCCAGGCGTAGATCCGGATCAGGAACGAGGTCCAGAACGGTACGATCACCAGCATCATCGCCAGCGGCTGCCAGCGGCGCGGAAGTCGCGCCATTGCGTAGGCGATGGGATAACCGATCAGCAGCAGAATCGCGGTCGACAACGCCGCGACGGTGAGGCTGCGCAAGTAGGAAACCACGTAGAGGTGGTCGCCGAAGATCAGCTTGAAATTGTCGGCCGACAGCGCGTCGAACGCCCCCC
>NZ_QTKI01000055.1:0-17744 GCF_010820945.1 Rhodopseudomonas sp. BR0C11 | reverse complement strand
TCGTCCCCAACGCCGGCGGTTTCGCTGCCGTTGCGATCGACAGCAAGAAGGACGGTTACACCGTCGGTGGCGGTCTCGAATACCTGTTCGCTCCGAACTGGTCGGGCAAGATCGAGTACCAGTACTACGACTTCGGCAACGTCGACCTCGGCAACGGCTTCTCGGCCAAGAACGACGAGCACGTGGTCAAGGCCGGCCTGAACTACCGCTTCAACTGGGGCGGTCCGGTCGTCGCCAAGTACTAAGACCTGATCACTTCCTTTGCGGGAAGTTGGAAGGGCCGGCCTCGCGCCGGCCCTTTTTCATTTTCGAAACCATGTCAGAACCGGGCGCACCGATCGCTCAAATAGCGATCGTTCCTCGTAGAACGACGTGAAGAATATTAACCCCCTAAACTGATACTCCCGGGCAGCGTCGCTGAGACGACGCGTCAGTGCAAAGTCCAGGTTGGGGGAAACATGTCTGGGAAATTCGCGAAATTCCGGCGTCCGCGGCTGAAGTTTCCGCAACTCGGAATTCGTGGCAGCCTGTTCGCTGCGTTCACCGTGATCGCCGGCATGGCGATCCTGATCAGCGCGTGGGCCGGGATCAGCCTGCATCAGCTGGGGCGTACGATCGCCGAGCTGAGCGGCCGCGACATTCCCAAACTTGCCGCCAGCCTCCAGCTCGCCACCGAAAGTGAAAGTCTCGCCAGTCAGGCGCCCATCCTTCTCGACTCGCTCTCCGCCGAACAACTCCGTGAACGCTCAGCCCGGATGAAGGCGGCCCAGCAGGTCGCGATCCAGAAGCTCGCCGACATCACGGCTTACGGTGGCGACAAGGCAGTCGTTTCGGCGCTCAACGAAACCCTGAAGAACATCGACGACACCATCCGCAGCCTCGGCGCAGCCGCCAAGGAGCGGCTCGATCTGACCACGCAACACGCCAAGCTGTATGAAGAGCTGCGCCGCTCGCACGACGCCTTCATCGCTGTCGCCAACCCTGCGATGCTCGACGCACAGACTCAGATGAATGCCGTGCTCGGTTCGGCCAATCTGTCGCAGGACGACGCGACTGCAACCGGACGCCAAATCGAACAGCTCGGCAACGTTATCGCGCAGAGCAATCTGATCGCCTCGAATCTGATGGCGGCACTGTCGGCCTCCAGCGCCGATGATCTGGAGCCGGTCGAAGCCAGCTTTAAGGAAGCCCGTCAGGTGGTGAATACCAACCTGGAAGGTCTTCCGCAGAATCAGACCACCGCTGACATCAAGGCCGCGGCCCAGAAGCTGATGGCGCTCGGCGACGGCAAGACCGGCGCGTTCAAGTTGCGCCAGCTCGAGCTCGATGCCCGCGACTATCGCGATCTCCTGCTCGACGAGACCCGCAAGCTCAACGTCGGCCTCGGCATCAGCGTCAAACAACTCGTCGACAACGTCCGCAACGAGACCACCGTCGGCACCTCGGACGCCCAGGCGCAGATCACGTTGGCCACGCGGGTGATGATCGGGCTCGGCGCAGCGACGCTGATCGGCTCGGCGCTGTTCGTCTGGCTGTATGTGGGACGCAGCATCCTGCGGCGAATCGGCGGCCTGCAGAAATCAATGCAGAGCCTGTCGGCCGGCGACCTCAGCACAGCCATCGAGCGCGGCAGCCGCCGCGACGAGATCGCCGTGATGGCCGAATCGCTGGAAGTATTTCGCGACAACATGATCCGGGCGCGGACGCTGAGCGAAGAGCAGGACAAGGATCGCGCTGCCAAGGCCGAACGCACGCAGCGGATCGAGGCGCGGATCGCCGAATTCGAGGCAACCGTGCGCAGCGCCATGGAGAAGCTGCAATCTTCCGCCGACCAGATGCAGGAAACCGCGCACACGATGGCGACCACCTCCGAGCAGTCGAGCGCGCTGGTCACCACCGTCGCGTCAGCTGCCGAGGAAACCTCGGTCAACGTCCAGACCGTGGCGACCGGCACCGAGCAGCTCGCCTCGTCGATCGCCGAGATCAGCCGTCAGGTCACTACCTCGGCGGAGATCGCGACCCGCGCAGTGCGCGAAGCGGGCGAGACCGACACCACGATGCAGGGCCTCGCCGACAACGCCGAGCGGATCAGCGCGGTGATCGACCTGATCCAGAGCATCGCTTCGCAGACCAACCTGCTGGCGCTCAACGCCACCATCGAAGCCGCGCGCGCCGGCGACGCCGGCCGCGGCTTTGCGGTGGTGGCGGCGGAGGTCAAGGACCTCGCCAGCCAGACGGCCAAAGCGACCGAGGAGATCCGGGCGCAGATCGCCGCCATGCAGGGGGTGACCAGCTCGGCCGTTGGCGCAATCCGCAACATCGGCCAGACCATTACGTCGATCAACGAGGTGACCACCGCCATCACGGCGGCGGTCGAAGAACAGGGCGCGGCGACCCGCGAGATCGCCCGGAACATCCAGCACGCGGCCGGCGGCACCAGCGAAGTCTCCAGCAACATCGTCGGCGTCAGCGCCGCCGCCTCGCAGGCTGGCTCTGCTGCCGCCGAGGTCCTGAATGCCTCCGGCTCGCTGCGCCAGGAAGCGGCGCTGCTGCGCGAGGAGATCGACGCATTCCTGACCAATATCCGCGCCGCCTGATCGGCACCCCAACCTGAAAGTCAGGGCCGGCGGCTAGCCCCGCCGGCCCTTTTTTTTGCGTCCAGATGCTGGAATTTGAGGCCTGTGAGGACTGCAACCGGCCCTGACGGTTTTTCGGCTGGCGCCGCCGCGCCGCGCCCGGTAAGCCGGATCAGGGAGCATGCGCCGAATGCATAAGAAAACCGACGCGACCGAGACGCCGCACGACGAATTGCACTACTTGCAAGACAGCCACCCCGGCCCCGACCAGACGGTCGAGATCGCGCCGGGCGTGTTGTGGCTGCGGCTGAAGCTGCCGTTCAGGCTCAACCACGTGAACATCTATCTGCTCGCCGATGGCGATGGCTGGGCGATGGTCGACACCGGCTTCGGCAACGATGCAACCATCGCGGCCTGGGAGACGCTGTTCGACGGTGCGCTGGCGGGCTTTCGCATCAGCCGGGTGATCGTCACCCATGCCCATCCGGACCATGTCGGCATGGCGGGCTGGATCGTGCAGCGGTTCGGCTGCCCGTTCTACATGTCGCAGATCGAGTATCTGCAAGGCGTGTATCATCAGAACCGTCGCACCGAAGAGCGGCTGGTCAACAACCGCGCGTTCTTCCGCCGCCACGGAATCGACGAAGCCGTGATCGACCAGCTTGTCGGCCGCGGCCAGGACTATCTGAAGAAGACCGTGCCGCTGCCGGCAGCTTATCGTCGGCTCGCCAACGGCAAGGACATCACGATCGGGCAACGGTCGTTCCGGATCATCACCGGTGCCGGCCACTCGCCCGATCAGGTGATGCTGTATTGCGAGGCCGATAAGCTGTTCCTTTCCGCCGACCAGGTGCTGAGCAAGATCTCGCCGAATGTCAGCGTGTGGGCACACGAGCCTGACGAAGACGCGCTCGGCTCCTATCTTTCGTCGCTTGCCGAGCTCGACACACTATTACCGGACGACGTGTTGGTGCTGCCGGGCCATGGCCTGCCGTTCCATGGCGTCAAGACCCGCATCAAACAGCTCGCCGATCATCACGAGGAGCGCTGCGGGATGATTGCGGACGCCTGCCGCGCAACCCCGATGAGTTCGGCCGAACTGGTCCCGGTGGTATTTCACAAACACGTGTTGGATGCGCATCAGACCGGCTTTGCGGTCGGCGAGCTGATCGCTCACGTCAACTACATGCTGACGCAGAACCGTTTGCAGCTGGCGCCCACGACGGACGGCTTATTGCGGTTCACCAGCGCTTAACGTTTGCGGCGTTGTCCGCGTGATCCCTGACAAGGCCGCATTCGAGCCAAGGCATTGATCTTCATCAAGCCTTGCCCTGCGGAACCGATGATATGGATCGCGTCGGGCGCAGCTCGATCGCCGAATTGCGCCTCGACTTCCTTGATGGAAGAGTTCTAATAGTTTCGCCGGTTCTGCGGCGTTCCGTCGTTCGATCCGCCTCCCCAACAGGTCATCGCGATGCAGTACAATCAATTCTTTCAAGACGCTCTCACCCGCCTTCACGACGAGCGTCGTTACCGGGTGTTCGCTGATCTCGAGCGGATTGCCGGCAGGTTCCCGCATGCTACGTGGCACTCGAACTCCGGAGCTCGCGATGTCGTGATCTGGTGCTCGAACGATTATCTCGGCATGGGCCAGCACCCGAAGGTGGTCGGCGCGATGGTCGAGACCGCAACCCGGATCGGCACCGGCGCCGGCGGCACCCGCAACATCGCCGGTACGCATCATCCGCTGGTGCAGCTGGAGCAGGAGATCGCCTCGCTGCACGGTAAGGAAGCGGCGCTGCTGTTCACCTCGGGCTACGTTTCTAACCAGACCGGCCTGTCGACCCTCGGCAAGCTGATCCCGAACTGCCTGATCCTGTCGGACGCGCTCAATCACAATTCGATGATCGAAGGCATCCGGCAGTCGGGCTGCGAGCGCGTGGTCTGGCGCCACAACGATACCGCTCATCTCGAAGAGCTGCTGATCGCCGCCGGTCCCGACCGTCCGAAGCTGATCGCGTTCGAGAGCCTGTACTCGATGGACGGTGACACCGCTCCGCTGGCGAAGATCTGCGATCTCGCCGAGAAGTACAACGCGATGACCTACTGCGACGAAGTGCACGCGGTCGGCATGTACGGTGCGCACGGTGCCGGCGTCGCCGAGCGTGACGGCGTGATGGCCCGCATCGACATCATCGAAGCGACCCTCGCCAAGGCGTTCGGCTGCCTCGGCGGCTACATCACCGGCAAGACCGAAGTGATCGACGCCGTACGCTCCTACGCACCGGGCTTCATCTTCACCACCGCGCTGCCGCCGCCGATCTGCGCCGCTGCGACCGCCGCGATCAAGCATCTGCGCAGCTCGACCTGGGAGCGTGAGCGCCATCAGGATCGCGCCGCGCGGGTCAAGGCCGTGCTGAACAACGCCGGCATTCCGGTGATGCCGACCGACACCCACATCGTGCCGGTGTTCGTCGGCGACGCCGAGAAGTGCAAGAAGGCGTCGGACATGCTGCTGGAGCAGCACAACATCTACATCCAGCCGATCAACTACCCGACCGTCGCCCGCGGCCTCGAACGGCTCCGCATCACGCCGTCGCCGTATCACGACGACAAGCTGATCGACGCGCTGGCCGAAGCCCTGGTGCAGGTCTGGAACGAGCTCGGCCTTCCGCTCGGCGCCAAGGCGATCGCTGCGGAGTGATCCGTATCGCTCGCACGCCGCGGTAACGATCTTCAGCGGGGGCGCCCGCGGCCGGGAAAATCCCTGTCGCAGGCGCCCCTTCTGTTTTGGTAGACTTGCAATTGCGTCCCGCAGGCCTGCATCCGGCGGCCTGCGCGGGAAGTGATTGATCAATCGCCTGCCGCCTGACGCGAGGGAGCACGACCGCGATGCTGCACGACTGGGGCGTGATCGCAGCCGCCCTCGCCTACATCGGGTTTCTGTTCGTCGTCGCGAGCTGGGGCGACCGGCTCTCGCAAGGCCAGCGCGAGCGCGCCGGCGGGCTGATCTACCCGCTGTCACTGGCGATCTACTGCACGTCCTGGACCTTTTTCGGCTCGGTCGGTTTCGCCAGCCGCTCCAGCTTCGACTTCCTGGCGATCTATGTCGGTCCGGTCCTGGTGGTGCTGGTCGCTGCACCGCTGCTGCGCCGCGTCATCCGACTGGCCAAGTCGCAGAACATCACCTCGATCGCCGACTTCATTGCGGCCCGCTACGGCAAGAGCCAGAAGGTCGCCGCCACCGTGGCGATCATCGCGATCATCGGCTCGGTCCCCTACATTGCACTGCAACTGAAGGCGGTGTCGTCGTCGCTGCAGACCATCCTGGGCGATGACCACAACATCGCCGACATCCCGATCGTCGGCGACATCGCGCTGATCGTCGCGATGGCGATGGCCTTGTTCACGGTGCTGTTTGGCACCCGGCAGGCCAGCGCAACCGAGCATCAGCACGGCCTGATGCTCGCGGTCGCCACCGAGTCGATCGTCAAGCTGGTGGCGTTCCTGGCGGCCGGCATCTTCGTCACCTTCTGGATGTTCAGCCCATCGGCCCTGATCGAACGGGCGACGCAGATGCCCGAAGCGGTCCGCGCGCTGGATTCAACGTCGCCGGCCAACTTCCTGACCATGACGGCGCTGTCGTTCTGCGCCTTCATGATGCTGCCGCGGCAATTCCACGTCAGCGTGGTGGAGAATTCGAACGAGGCCGAAGTCGGTCGCGCCCGCTGGCTGTTTCCGCTGTACCTGATTGCGATCAATCTGTTCGTGATCCCGATCGCGCTCGCCGGCCTGGTCAAATTCCCGTTCGGCAAGGTCGACAGCGACATGTACGTGCTGGCGCTACCGATCGACGCCGACGCCCCGATGCTGAGCGTCGCGGTGTTCATCGGTGGGCTGTCGGCCGCCACCGCGATGGTGATCGTCGAATGCGTCGCGCTGGCCGTGATGGTGTCAAACGATCTGGTGATGCCGCTGGTGCTGAAACGGCACGGCGCGCCCCGTCCCGACGAACAGCGCAATTTCGGCAGTTTCCTGCTGACAGTGAGGCGGGTCGCGATCTTCGCGATCCTGATCCTCGCCTATCTGTACTACCGGGCACTCGGCAACACCCAGCTCGCCGCCATCGGCCTGTTGTCGTTCGCTGCGATCGCTCAGTTCGCGCCGTCGTTCTTCGGTGGCTTGGTCTGGCGCCGCGCCACCGCGCGCGGCGCCATCGGCGGCCTGCTGGTCGGGTTCGCAGTGTGGGCCTATACGCTGTTCATCCCGAGCTTCATGGAGAACAGCACCACGGGCCTGCTGCTGTTGCAGCACGGCCCGTGGGGCATCGAGGCGCTGCGGCCGCAGGCGCTGTTCGGCTCCGATCTGCCGCCCCTTCTCCACGGCGTGCTGTGGAGCCTGTCGCTCAATCTCGTCGCCTACATCCTTTTGTCGCTGCTGCGGCAGCCGTCCTCGATCGAACGGCTGCAGGCCGAAGTCTTCGTCCCGGACACGCTGACGCCGATGACCCCGGCGTTCCGGCGCTGGCGCACCACCGTGACGGTGCAGGACATCGTCGGCGCGGTGTCGCAATATCTCGGCCCGGACCGCACCCGGGACTCCTTCCGCAGCTTCGCCGCCGGCCGCCGCATCACACTCGATCCCGCGGCACCTGCAGATTTCGAGCTGTTGAAGCACGCCGAGCATCTGATCGCCTCGTCGATCGGTGCGGCCTCGTCCCGGCTAGTGCTGTCGCTGCTGCTGCGCAAGCGCACGGTGTCGGCCGAAGCTGCCCTAAAGCTGCTCGACGACTCTCACGCCGCGCTGCATTTCAACCGCGAGATCCTGCAGACCGCGCTGAACCACGTCCGCCAGGGCATCGCGGTGTTCAATCCCGAGCTGCAACTGATCTGTTCGAACCGGCAGTTCGGCGAGATCCTGGGATTGCCGCCGCACATCATCCAGATCGGCATTCCGCTGATCGAGATCCTGGAATTCCTCGCCAGCAACAGCACCGCACCGATCGACGCCGAAGCGCATACCCAAATGCGGATGGCGGCCTACACCACCGAAGGCGAACCGTTCATCGAGCGCTTCCCGGACCGTCATCTGGTGGTCGAGGTCCGCGCCAACCGAATGCCCGACGGCGGCCTAGTGATCACCTTCTCCGATGTCACTCCGAGCTTCGAAGCCGCCGAAGCGCTGGAGCGCGCCAACGCCACGCTGGAACGCCGGGTGCGTGAACGCACCGAGGAGCTGACCCGGCTGAATTCGCAGCTGGCTCTCGCCAAGAGCACGGCCGAAGAAGCCAACATCTCCAAGACCCGCTTCCTCGCCGCCGCCAGCCACGACATCCTGCAGCCGCTCAACGCGGCCCGGCTCTACGCCACCAGTCTGGTCGAGCGCCAGAATGGCGGCGAAGACTCTCGCCTGGTCGAGAACATCGACGAGTCGCTGCAGGCGATCGAAGAAATCATCGGCGCGCTGCTCGACATCTCGCGGCTCGACGCCGGCGCAATGACGCCGTCGCTGACCAACTTCGTGGTCGGCGACCTGATGCGGTCGCTGGAGATCGAGTTCTCCCCGACCGCCCGAGCCAAGGGGCTGGAACTGACCTTCGTGCCGTGCTCGCTGCCGGTGCAGTCGGACCGGCTGATGCTGCGCCGGCTGATGCAGAACCTGATCTCGAACGCGATCAAATACACTCCGCAGGGCCGCGTCCTGGTCGGCTGCCGCCGTCAGGGGCAGTCGCTCCGGATCGGCATCTACGACACCGGCGTTGGCGTGCCGATCCTCAAGCGGGGCGAGATCTTCAAGGAATTTCATCGGCTCGAGCAGGGCGCGCGGATCGCGCGCGGGCTGGGGCTCGGGCTGTCGATCGTCGAGCGGCTGGCCCGCGTGCTCAACCACGGCATTGCGCTCGATTCCAACCGCGGCGGCGGCTCCTGCTTCTCGGTGACGGTGCCGGTCGCCGAAGCCGTCAATCACACCGCAGCGGTGACCAGCGCCACACCGCTATCGCGCGCCTCGATGAGCGGCATCCTGGTGGTCTGCATCGAGAACGATCCGGCGATCCTGGACGGCATGAAGACGCTGCTGACCACCTGGGACGCCAAGGTGATCGCGGTCGCCGATCCGGAAGCCGCGGTCCGCGCAATCGAGGGCAGCGAGCAGCGCGTCACCGGCCTTCTGGTCGACTACCACCTCGACCGCGGCAACGGCATCGCGGCGATCCGTGAAATCCGCGCCCGCTTCGGCCAGAGCATCCCGGCGATCCTGATCACGGCCGACCGCAGCCCCGGCGTCCGCGCCTCGGCGCGGCAGGAGGAAATCGCGGTGCTGAACAAACCGGTGAAAGCCGCGTCGCTGCGGGCGCTGCTGAGCCAGTGGCACGCCCAGCAGTCGGTCGTGGCGGCGGAGTAAGCGCCGCCGAGATAGGTCGGCGCAACGCCGAGTTCATAGCGTCATTGCGAGGGGGCGAAGCCGACGAAGCAATCCAGGAGCCCCGTGCGCCGGAGCCCTGGATTGCTTCGCTCGCAATGACGGGAGATAGGCCGACGACGTCCGTCATGCCCGGTCTTGTGCCGGGCATCCACGCCTTGCTGCGCAGCTACGCTCGTCTAAAGACGTCGATGGCCGGGACGAGCCCGGCCATGACGGAATAAACAAGAATTGGTCGACCTAAGCCAATGCTAGGCTTACGACGCGATCGGCTCTTCCTGGCGCCACTGGCTGCCGGAGATCTTGGCCGCGGCGATCACCGCCTGGGTGCGGCTTTCGACGCCGAGCTTCTGCAGGATCGCCGAGACGTGAGCCTTGATGGTCGCTTCCGACACCCCGAGCTCGTAGGCAATCTGCTTGTTGAGCAGGCCTTCGGATAGCATCATCAGCACCCGGACCTGCTGCGGGGTCAGCGTCACCAGCCGGTCACGCAGCTTGGAGGTCTCGGGATCAGCCGCAGCCGACAGGTCGACATCCGGCGGAACCCAGACGTCGCCGTCCAGCACCCGCAGGATCGCCTCGCCGAGCTTTTCGACGCCGAAGCGCTTCGGCACGAAGCCGGAGGCGCCGAAATCGAGCGAGCGGCGGATGGTTTCGACGTCGTCGCTGGCCGACACCACGACGACCGGGATCGCAGGATACTGGGCCCGAAGGTAGATCAGCCCGGAAAACCCGCTGATCCCCGGCATTTTGAGGTCGAGCAGCACCAGGTCGACGTCACCCTCGCGCTCGAGCATTGCAGTCAGGTCTTCGAAGGAACCGACCTCACCGATCTTCGCGGAGGACACCACGCTGGCAACCGCCAGACGGAGCGCATCGCGAAACAACGGGTGGTCGTCGGCAATGATCAAGTGCGTGCTGGCGGGGGTGCTCATGGTGTCCCTTACTCGCAAGCTGGAACCAAACCGTCTTCGCTCTCGGAACGCCAAAGCGAACCGATGGCAAGTTGGGTGGCAAGTGTCGCCCTCTGATGGACGGCTGGCAAGGCGGACGTGGATGCCTTGTCCGTACCATCATGCCCTCACGGCAACCTAAAAACATTGAGCAAGCGCAACTATCAGCGGATTTGGCGTCGAAAGTCGTAATGCCGCAGGACGGTACCGGTGCTACCGTACACTGACGGACCGTTGCCGCGCGCCCGGCGCTGTGGCTCGGACCTCAAACAAAACAACAACATAGCCCTCGAAACAACCCAAGGGAGGCAGACGCTGATGGCTACACTTGCCGAGACGAGCAGGCGGTCGGGTGGAATGACCCGTGACGAGCGCTTCGTCATTCTTGCATCTTCGCTCGGTACCGTTTTCGAATGGTACGATTTTTACCTGTACGGCTCGCTCGCCGCGATTATCGGCGCCCAGTTCTTCAGCGCTTATCCGCCGGCTACCCGGGACATCTTCGCGCTGCTCGCTTTCGCCGCCGGCTTCCTGGTGCGTCCGTTCGGCGCCATCGTGTTCGGCCGGGTCGGCGACATCGTCGGCCGTAAATACACCTTCCTGGTCACCATCTTGATCATGGGCCTGTCGACCTTCATCGTCGGCCTGCTGCCCAACGCGGCCACCATCGGCATCGCCGCCCCGATCATCCTGATCACGCTGCGCCTGCTGCAGGGCCTGGCGCTCGGCGGCGAGTATGGCGGCGCCGCGACTTACGTGGCCGAGCATGCTCCGCCCGGCAAGCGCGGCTACTACACTGCGTTCATTCAGACCACCGCGACCCTCGGCCTGTTCCTGTCGCTGCTGGTGATCCTCGCCACCCGCACCATCGTGGGCGAAGCGGCGTTCGCCGATTGGGGCTGGCGCGTGCCGTTCCTGGTGTCGGTCGCCTTGCTCGGCGTCTCGGTCTGGATCCGGCTGCGGCTCAACGAGTCGCCGGTGTTCAAGAAGATGAAGGAGGAAGGCAAGAGCTCGAAGGCACCGCTGACCGAAGCGTTTGCCAACTGGGGCAACGCCAAGATCGTGCTGATCGCGCTGCTCGGCGCGGTGATGGGCCAGGGCGTGGTCTGGTACACCGGCCAGTTCTACGCGCTGTTCTTCCTGCAATCGATCCTGAAGGTCGACGGCTACACTTCGAACCTGCTGATCGCGTGGTCGCTGCTGCTCGGCACCGGCTTCTTCATCATCTTCGGCTGGCTGTCGGACAAGATCGGCCGCAAGCCGATCATCCTCACCGGCTGTCTGATCGCGGCGCTGTCGTTCTTCCCGATCTTCCGGATGATTACCACCTACGCCAACCCGGCGCTGGAAAAGGCGATCGAGACCGTGAAGGTGCAAGTCGTCGCCGATCCGGCGGGCTGCGGCGACCTGTTCAACCCGGTCGGCACCCGCGTCTTCACCAAGCCGTGCGACACCGCGCGTGACTTCTTGTCGAAGTCGTCGGTGAAGTACTCCACCATCAACGGCCCCGCCGGCTCCGGCGTCAAGGTGATGGTGAACGACAAGGAAGTGCCGTACACCGACGCCAAGACCTCCAACCCGCAGGTGCTCGCGGCGGTGCAGGAAGCCGGTTATCCGAAGGCCGGCAATCCGCAGATCATCAAGATGGCGCACCCGTTCGACGTGTTCAATTCGAGCACCGCAGCGGTGATCGGATTGTTGTTCGTCCTGGTGCTGTTCGTCACGATGGTCTACGGCCCGATCGCAGCGTTGCTGGTCGAACTGTTCCCGACCCGGATCCGCTACACCTCAATGTCGCTGCCGTATCACATCGGCAACGGCTGGTTCGGCGGCTTGCTGCCGGCGACCGCATTCGCGATCGTCGCCTCGACCGGCGATATCTATGCCGGCCTGTGGTACCCGATCGTCTTCGCGTCGATTACGGTCGTGGTCGGCCTGATCTTCCTGCCGGAAACCAAGAACGTCGACATCAGCAAGACCTGATGATCAGCCGGCCGGCGCCGGCCCTACCAAATAGCAACGGCCGCGGAGCAATTCGCGGCCGTTTTGTTTTTGGCGCTGAGATGAGGCGGATAACAAGTGCACAACCTCATGGTCAGGAGACGCGTAGCGCTGTCTCGAACCATAGGCCGCGGCTACTGCATGTCCTCATCCTTCCAGACACCCGACTCCGCCGGGCGCCTCATCAGGATGAGGGCGCAGTTGGGAAGAGCGATTACGCCGTCGTACCGATGAACTGCAGCACGACCTCGCGGCGATGCGGCCGCGCCCGGTGCTCGATCAGATACACGCCCTGCCAGGTGCCGAGCGCGAGCCGGCCCTGCAGCACCGGGATCTGCAGCGAGACCGACGTCAGCATCGTCTTGACGTGGGCCGGCATGTCGTCCGGCCCTTCGGTGTCGTGACGCCAGCCGGCATTCTCCGGCGCGAGCCGGTTCAGCACTGTGGTGAGATCCACCAGCACGGTCGGATCGGCATTTTCCTGGATCGTCAGCGACGCGGAGGTGTGGCGCACGAACACGGTGAGACCACCGTCCTTGGCCTGCGCCTCGGTCACGAATGCCGCGAGCTCGCGCGTGATGTCGGTAAAGCCGGTCCCACTCGTCTGCACCGTCAGGAGCGACGAGGCGACGCTGGTGGCGGTCGCGTGCGCCAGCGGCGCGCGACTGAGAGTACGGGATGAACTCATCGATGACCTCGTGTCGCGACCGATCAGATCTTGTCGCCGCTGAAGTCCTTCTGCAGCCGGTTGGCCGTCTCGACCAGACGGCGCCAGGCGCGCTCGAGGAAGCCCATCACCCGATTGACGTCCTGATCGCTCGGCAGCGGGATTTCCAGTTTGCGCTGGCCGTCCTTCTCGGTGATCTGCGGCTGGGGCAGCTTGTCGCTCTTGGGCAGCGCCTCATCGGTTTTGACGCCGGGCTGTCCGGCGCTGGCAAGCTGCGCCTTCAGGCTGTCGTTGGCAGCGCGCAGCGTATCGGCCTCTTTCTTCAGCCGATCGATTTCGGCCTGCAACCGTCCGGTCTCGGCATCGAACGCGGCGCGTTCGTCGGCGATCTCGTAGCAGGCCCATCCGCTGCCTTTATCGGTGCAGGTCGAGACCTTGCCGGTGCGGGTATCGAGCCGCACCACGCCCTCGGTTGCGGGCTTGAAGGCATAGCGACCGTTCTCGCTGTCCGGCAGTGGCGTTTCGGCCAGCGCGCCGCCGGCGCCGCCGACAGCAAGCAGCAACGTCAGCGCGGCGAGGCGCGGGCTGCGCCTGGCGCCCGCGGGCAAGAAGGCCACGGCCATGGGTGCAAAGCTCATTGGGATGCTCCGCCTCTCGGAATCAAAGACCCCGCCTATATGGGGCCTCAGTTCGTCGGCCGGTACGGGGCGCGACCGGATTTCAACGCATCCTCGAGCAGTTCGATCCGATCCTGGCCCCAGAACACCTCGCCGTCGAGCACATAGGCCGGCGAGCCGAACACGTCGGCGGCGATCGCATCCAGCCGGTTCTGCTCGTAAGCGGCGCGAATTTGGTCCGAACCGGCATGCGCGACCAGCTTTTCGCCGGGCAGGCCGGC
Organism: Rhodopseudomonas sp. BR0C11; assembly: GCF_010820945.1. Taxonomy (NCBI): domain Bacteria; kingdom Pseudomonadati; phylum Pseudomonadota; class Alphaproteobacteria; order Hyphomicrobiales; family Nitrobacteraceae; genus Rhodopseudomonas; species Rhodopseudomonas sp. BR0C11. Next base: position 4,229 of record NZ_QTKI01000055.1, on the reverse strand, counting down.
CGCATTGGCAAGCTCGATCAGCACCGCCGGCGAGGCGAGATCAAGCTCGCGCTCCCACACCGCGGCAAAAGCGCGCTGCAGATACGGTTCGGGATCGTGTCCAGCGGCGAGCGCCGCGATCACCACGCCATCGGCGAGCCGCGCATCGAACGGCCAATGCTTCGGCCACAACTTGAAGTCGAGCCCGCGTCTGTCACGCCAGCGCTGCAGCTCGACCAGCCTGTAGCGCTGCCGCGCCGGATGGCGCTTCGCCAGCGGCATACCGCCGGTCTCTGAAAACAGCCCGGTCAGCAACACCGGCTTGTAGACGAGCCGCAGATCGTAGATCTCGACCAGCCGCCGCAACGGCTGGTGGCCGATATAGGCCCAGGGCGATTGAAACGAGAAGTAGTAGTCGATCCGGCGCGACATACAGTCTCCGATAGCGATGGCGTTCCGCAGGACCGTTGCGAACCGATCGCCGGAAGCGATTGCATCGGATCAGAGCCATTCCGGCCATGCAAGCCGGATCATGGCGCACCGCCGCAAATGCACTGCGGACAAGTTAGCGCACGGACTCGCAAATCCTCAATAAAATCAGCCAAAACAACGCTGTAAGCGGCTGCGACCGAATCTTGACTTGCCAACAGGTGGTCAGTATGGTCCGCGCGGCTTTTAAGGGTTTCTGGGGCGTTATTTCATCGTTAGCGGCAGCTAGTTCGGGTCTCCACAACATGGCGGACGACACGCACGACAGCAGCCGACCAGCGCATGAACCGCGCGACGGATCGCCTGAGGAGGCTGCGCTTTCCGCACGGCTCGGAAGCCTGGAACAACGGTTGACCCATTCTCGGGTGAGCCGGAAACTCCAGACGGATCAATCCGAAACAGGAAGTGAAAACGGACATGCCAAAGCCTCGGCGATGGCGCTCGGTTTTCGGCTTTCATCGGAATTGATTGCGGGCGTTCTCGGCGGAGCGGCTCTCGGCTGGGGTATCGATCGTTTGTTTTCGACCTCGCCCTGGGGTCTCATTGCGTTTGCGCTGATCGGCTTTATCGCCGGTGTAGTCAACGTGATGCGGGCAGCAGGCGTCATGGCAAAACAATCCGAGCGACTCTGAGCGGGATCCAAGGCGCACCGATCGTTCGAATCCCGCGCAAGCTCGCGACACCGACAGACTGAGAGACGAATGGCCGCCGATCCGATCCATCAGTTCCAGATCACCAAGCTCTTCACCCTCGGTCACATTGGCGGACAAGAAATCGCGTTCACCAATTCGTCGGCCTACATGTTCGGCACGGTGGCGTTGATCGCCATCTTGATGCTGGTGCCGGGCCGCCAATTGGTGCCGGGCCGGTTCCAGTCGATCGCGGAGCTGTCCTACGAATTCGTCGCCAACATGATACGGTCGACGGCCGGCAAGGAAGGCCTGAAGTTCTTCCCGCTGGTGTTCTCTCTGTTCATGTTCATCGCCGTATCGAACCTGATCGGCATCGTGCCCTACACCTTCACGGTGTCGAGCCACCTGATCGTCACCGTCGCGCTGGCGCTGCTGGTGTTCTTCACGGTGCTGATCTACGGGTTTTCCAAGAACGGTCTGAAGTTCTTCAAGCTGTTCGTGCCCTCCGGCGTTCCGGTCTACATCCTGCCGCTGGTCGTCTTCATCGAAGTGATCTCGTTCTTCCTCAAGCCGGTTTCGCACTCGGTGCGTCTGTTCGCCAACATGCTGGCGGGCCACATCGCGCTGAAGGTGTTCGCGAGCTTCGTGGCGATGCTCGGCGCACTCGGCATCGTCGGCTGGTTCGGCGCCGTGCTGCCGCTCGGCCTGACCATCGCGCTGACCGCGCTGGAGCTGCTGGTCGCGTTCCTGCAGGCTTATGTGTTCGCCATTTTGACTTGCATCTATCTCAACGATGCAATTCATCCGGGCCACTAAAGACCCACTCGCAAACGACTACACCCAACCCCAACAGGAGTTCGTTACATGGATCCGATTGCCGCGAAGTACATTGGCGCTGGTATTGCCTGCATTGGCATGGGCGGCGCCGGCGCTGGCGTGGGCATCATCTTCGGCAACTACCTCGCCGCTGCGGTGCGTAACCCCTCGGCCGCCCAGGGCCAGTTCGGCAACCTGATTTTCGGCTTCGCGGTGACCGAAGCGCTCGGCATCTTCTCGCTGCTGATCGCGCTGCTGCTGCTGTTCGCCCTCTAAGATCCCAAATCCGGTCCTGACCTTCCGGGGTCGCGACCGGCCGAACAGGAGAAGCCCGTGGCTCAAGGTCATGGCGACGCCAAGGGCACCACTGCCCACACGGAAGCGGGCGGAGGCCACAAGGCGCCGTTCCCGCCCTTCCAGCAGGAAACCTTTGCCTCGCAACTGGTGTCGCTGGCGATCGCATTCGTTGCGCTCTACCTGATCGTTTCCAAGATCGCACTGCCGCGCGTCGGCGGTGTGATCGAAGAGCGGCAGAAGACCATCGACGGCGATCTGGCGGCGGCTCAGAAGCTGAAGGGCGAGGCGGACGACGCGCTGAAAGCCTATGAGGCCGAACTCGCCGACGCCCGCGCCCGGGCTCAGGCGATCGGCGCGGAAACCCGTGAAAAGCTCAATGCGCAGGCGGAAGCCGAGCGCAAGACGCTGGAACAGCGGCTCGCGGCGAAGCTCGCCGACGCCGAGAAGACCATCGCAGCGACTCGTACCGCCGCGATGGGTAACGTGCGCAACATCGCGTCGGACGCCGCTTCGGCGATCGTCCAGCAGCTCGCCGGCGTGACGCCGGACGGCAAGGCGGTGGACAGCGCGGTTGACGCTTCGTTGAAGGGCTGAGGCTGATGGCAATCTTCGGAGAAGCAGAAACCTGGGTCGCGATTGCGTTCGTCATTCTGCTCGGCGTGTTCGCCTATTTCGGCGTGCACCGCACCGTGCTGCAGGCGCTGGACAAGCGTCGCGACCGGATCAAGGCGGAGCTCGACGAAGCGCGCAAGCTGAAGGAAGAGGCCGCCAAGCTGCTCGCCGACTATCGCGCGCGCCGTGCCTCGGCCGAACGCGAAGCGCAGGCGATCGTCGAAAGCGCCAAGGCCGACGCCGAACGGATCGCGGCGGAAGCCAAGGCCAAGCTGGAAGACTTCGTCGCTCGCCGCACCAAGACTGCGGAGAGCAAGATCGCTCTCGCCGAAGCCCAGGCGCTCGCCGACGTTCGCGCGGCGGCAGCCGAAGCAGCGGTGGCGGCGGCCTCGCGCATCCTGTCGGAATCGGTCAAGGGCAACCTCGCCGACGAGCTGCTCAGCAAGGGCATCCAGGAAGTCCGCGGCAAGCTCAACTGGAGCTGACGCCTGTTACAAATCAAAGGCCGGCGCGAGCGATCGCGCCGGCCTTTTTGTTTTTGCAGTCGCGGCGCGGGCAGCGTTGCCGCTGCCGGCGATCGCCGCCGCTATTTCCGCTTGCGCGCCTTCGGCTCCGGCTTCAGCGCCTGCGGATCGAATCCGACATAGAACACATAGGCGTCGTTGTCCGAGACCGAGGGAGCCGGATAGGCGACGTCTTCGGCCACCAGGCTGAACGGCACGCTGCCGTCCGGCTGCATCGAGACGCTGGTGCGATAGGCCTTGGTGAAGACCGTCTTCGGCGACACGCCTTCCTGCACCACCGCGACGCGCAGCGGCACGTCGACCGAGGTCGGCGCCCCAGCCGGACCGGCGATGATCCGGCCCTGGATGCCGATCTTGGCGGTGATGACGCCAGTGTTCAGATTGCATTCTCGCGCGGTGCGGCTGATTACCGCCTGGTAGCGCAGATCGGAGCCGCTGGCTTCCTTGCCCGGCAGGCCGACCGCATAGGTCGAGGCCCCGGAGCGCACCGTCACCGACGGACAGGTCAGCTCGCTCTCGACCGGCGGACCGTTGGAAACGGCCGGCGCCTGATCCTTCTCGGAGCTGCCGAACAAGCTCTTGAAACGATCGGTGATCGATTGCGACCACGCCGGCGTTGCCGCCAGCACAGTGCCGCAGATCGCCACCGCGACGGTGGCGCGCGCCGCGCGCGCGATCCGGTGCCGCGACGGCACCCGTTCAATCTCCTGAGCCATTCACCCTACCCGGCTGTCCAATTCGTTGCGACCGGCGGGGTTATAGCAAAGCAATGCCGGCGAACCAAAGGCGGCAGGTGTTCTCGGACCGGCCGAATCAGCCGCGGAAATCGTCGTGCAGCAGCCCGAACAGCAGATGGTCCTGCCAGACGCCGTTGATGCAC
>NZ_QTKI01000548.1:0-2522 GCF_010820945.1 Rhodopseudomonas sp. BR0C11 | reverse complement strand
GGCGGCGCGGGGGATCGTCGGCGGGATTCCGTTCACGCCGGCCGAGATCAAGGACCGCGTCGAACGCGCCGCGAAGTACACCGAGCTCGGCCAGGTGGCGCAGACCATCGTCAACAAGGTGCCGCTGGCCGGCGGCATCGTCGAGTTCACCGTGCGGGCCCCGATGGTGGCGCGCTCGGCCCAGGCCGGCCAGTTCGTCCGCGTGCTGCCGTGGGAGAAGGGCGAACTGATCCCGCTGACGCTGGCCGATTGGGACGCCGACAAAGGCACCATCGACCTCGTCGTGCAGGGCATGGGCACCTCGTCGCTCGAGATCAACCGGATGGCGATCGGCGATGCGTTCTCCGGCATCGCCGGCCCGCTCGGCCGCGCCAGCGAATTGCATCGCTACGAAGGCAACCAGACCGTGGTGTTCTGCGCCGGCGGCGTCGGCCTGCCGCCGGTGTATCCGATCATGCGCGAGCACCTGCGGCTCGGCAACCACGTGACGCTGATCTCCGGCTTCCGCGCCAAGGAGTTCCTGTTCTGGACCGGCGACGACGAGCGCGTCGGCAAGCTGAAGAAGGAGTTCGGCGACCAGCTGTCGCTGATCTACACCACCAATGACGGCTCCTACGGCGTCAAAGGCTTCGTCACCGGCCCGCTCGAGGAGATGATGAAGGCCAACCAGGAAGGCAAAGGCCGCACCATCGCCGAGGTGGTGGCGATCGGCCCGCCGCTGATGATGCGGGCGGTCTCCGACCTCACCAAGCCGTATGGCGTCAAGACCGTGGCGAGCCTCAACTCGATCATGGTGGATGCGACGGGTATGTGCGGCGCCTGCATGGTGCCGGTGACCATCGACGGCAAGATGGTCCGCAAGCACGCCTGCATCGACGGCCCGGAAATCGACGCCCACATCATCGACTGGGACAAGTTCCTGCCCCGCTTCAACCAGTTCAAGACGCAGGAACTGGAGAGCAAGAAGAAGCACGGGTTCGTGTAGGGCACCAACTTTCGCGACATCGTCATTGCGAGCGAAGCGAAGCAATCCAGCTCCGTGCACCGAGCTGGATTGCTTCGTCGCTTCGCTCCTCGCAATGACGGACGAGAGGCTTTCGCTGAAATGGCCGGGTTTCGCCCGGCCTTTTTCGTTGGCGTCCCCGGCGGATCTGGTGGCTGGAAAGGGGTGCCAAACGCCGCCGGACGCCTTAAGTTGCGGCCATGCCGAAAACGACCAAATCCGCCGCCGCGGCGCCTGCCGCTTCCTCCGCCACGCCCCCTGCCCCGGCCGGCGTCAAGCCGCCCGGCGAGGGCGACCATGTGTTCCTGGTCGACGGCTCGTCCTACATTTTCCGCGCCTATCACGCGCTGCCGCCGCTGAACCGCAAATCCGACGGGCTGCAGGTCAATGCCGTGCTCGGCTTCTGCAACATGCTGTGGAAGCTGCTGCGCGACATGCCGCCGGAGAACCGGCCGACGCATCTGGCCATCATCTTCGACAAGTCGGAAGTCACCTTCCGCAACGCGCTCTACCCCGAATACAAGGCGCACCGGCCGCCGGCGCCGGAAGATCTGATCCCGCAATTCGGCCTGATCCGCGAGGCGGTGCGGGCGTTCGATCTGCCGTGCCTGGAACAGTCCGGCTTCGAGGCCGACGATTTGATCGCCACTTACGTGCGCGAGGCCTGCGAGGCCGGGGCGACGGCGACGATCGTGTCGTCCGACAAGGATCTGATGCAGCTCGTGACCGACTGCGTGGTGATGTACGACACCATGAAGGACCGCCGCATCGGCGTGCCCGAGGTGATCGAGAAATTCGGCGTGCCGCCGGCCAAGGTCGTCGAGGTCCAGGCGCTGGCCGGCGACAGCGTTGACAACGTGCCGGGCGTCCCGGGCATCGGCATCAAGACCGCGGCGCAGCTGATCAATGAATATGGCGACCTCGACACGCTGCTGGCGCGCGCCGCCGAGATCAAGCAGCCGAAGCGGCGCGAGGCGCTGATCGAGAACGCCGAGAAGGCGCGGATTTCGCGCAAGCTGGTGCTGCTCGACGACCATGTGAAGCTCGACGTGCCGCTGGCCGAGCTCGCGGTGCACGAGCCGGACGCGCGCAAGCTGGTGGCGTTCCTCAAGGCGATGGAATTCACCACGCTGACGCGGCGCGTCGCCGAATATGCCCAGATCGATCCATCGGATGTCGAGGCGGAGACGGCGCTGAAGTCGGCGGTGCCGCCGCTGGCGAGGAGCGGCGTTGCCGCGAGCGGAGACCTGTTTGCGGGGCAAGAGCCCTCACCCCACCCCTCCCCCGCAAGCGGGGGAGGGAGCGCGCCACAAGCCGGGCCAGGTGGTCCTTTCAATGCGGGCCGAGGCCGCGACGGCAAGCCGGGCGTCGTGCTGTCGCCGGAGACGCTGGTGGCGGCGCGGGCCGAGGCCGCCCGCAAGATCGCGGTCGACCGCACCGCCTACAAGACGCTGCGCACGCTGGACGAGCTGCACGCTGTCATCACCCGCATCCACGACTCCGGCGTGGTGGCGCTGGA
>NZ_QTKI01000547.1:0-2552 GCF_010820945.1 Rhodopseudomonas sp. BR0C11 | reverse complement strand
CGCCTGGCTGACCGCCGCCATCTGGTGATCGCGGGCGCGCGCGATCACGTCGTTCTGCATCGAGAAGGTGAGGGCGAGCATCGCGCAGAAGCTCAGCGCCAGCACCAGCGCTGTGATCAGGCCGGCTTGGACGCTGGAGACGCGCAGAGGCACACGGGGAACGCTGGGAGGCGACGACATCGAGGTTTCCGGGGGCTGTTGACCCATCCTCGACATGGCGCGCAGCGCGCGGGGCATCGCGCGCTGCCAAAAGGTCGTTCGGAGGGTTCTTTGGCCGCGCCTTAGCGGAATTGGGAACCGGAACCAATAGCAGAAGGTACGGCAGGGGACGTTTGTCTTGACCTAGCGTCTCAAAGCCAACGGCTGCGGGTGCCACCCGGCCGCCGCAACCGTCCTGTCGGGAAGGTCGTCAGATCGAGAAGCTGGTGCCGCAGCCGCAGGAGGCGGTGGCGTTCGGGTTGTTGACCCGGAACGAGGCGCCGATCAGGTCGTCGACGAAGTCGACTTCCGAGCCGGCGAGGAAGGGCACCGAGGCGGAATCGACCAGCACCACCGCGCCATCCCTGGCGATCACCAGATCGTCGTCGGTCTTGGTGCGGTCGACGTCGAATTTGTACTGGAAGCCGGAGCAGCCGCCGCCTTCGACGCTGATCCGCAGCATCGCGCCCTGGCCTTCGCCCTTGAGGATTTCGCCGATCCGGCGCGCCGCGCGTTCGCTGATGGTGACGCTCGATTCCGTCATCTCGCCGCTCCGTGTCGTCGGGCAGGGCCCGTCATTGGATTTCTTTGCCAACAATAGTTAAGTGCGCCGCACCGCAGAATCAAACGTTGAAGGACGAGTCGCGCGCGTGTCGGTCGGTATGGCAGCTCCCCGTGCAGCTTTTGGCTGCGATCCGGACCACAGCCGCGGCCGGCAATTCCATGAGCCGCCGAGCCGGACCCGCAGTGCGTTTCGCCGCGATTGCGACCGCGTCATCCATTCCAACGCGTTTCGCCGGCTGAAGCACAAGACCCAGGTCTTCGTGTTTCACGAAGGCGATCACTACCGCACCCGGCTGACCCACAGCCTGGAAGTGGCGCAGATCGCCCGCGCGCTGGCCCGCCAGCTCGGGCTCGACGAAGACCTCACCGAGACGCTGGCGCTGGCCCACGACCTCGGCCATCCGCCGTTCGGCCACGCCGGCGAGCGCGCGCTCGACGCTTGCCTGAAGGATGCCGGCGGCTTCGATCACAATGCGCAGACGCTGCGGGTGCTGACGGCACTCGAACACCGCTATCCAGAGTTCGACGGGCTCAACCTGACCTGGGAAACGCTGGAAGGCGTGGTCAAGCACAATGGCCCGCTGACCGACCGCGCCGGCGCGCCGCTGCCACGCTATGCCGAACACGGCGTGCCGCGCGGCATCACCGAGTTCAACCAGCGCTTCGATCTGCAGCTGTGGAGCTTCGCCTCGCTCGAGGCCCAGGTGGCGGCGATCGCCGACGACATCGCCTACGACGCCCACGACATCGACGACGGCCTGCGCGCCGGGCTGTTCGGCATCGACGATCTGGTGGAGGTGCCGCTGGTGGCGCGGATCATCGCCGCGATCGATAAGCGCTATCCGGGACTTGACGACGGCCGGCGCGGGGCCGAGCTGGTGCGCGAGCTGATCTCGCACTTCATCGGCGCGGTCGCGGCCGAGGCGGAGCGCCGGATCAGCGAGGCGGGGCCGGGCTCGGCGGATGACGTTCGCCGTGCGGAGCGGGCGCTGGTGGCGTTTCCGGCCGAGACAGCCAAAGCCGAGGCCGAGATCAAGGCGTTCCTCTGGACCCGGATGTACCGCGCCGAGCGGGTGATGAAGGTGATGCGCGACGCCGAGGCGATCGTCGCCGACCTGTTTCAGCGCTATTGCGACCATCCGTCGGACCTGCCGCCGGACTGGCTGCCGGCCAACGGCCCGGTGGCCGAGTGCGAAGCCGACCGCCTGCTGCGGATTCGCAATTTCATCGCCGGGATGACTGACCGCTACGCGCTCGCCGAGCATCAGCGGCTTTTTGACTCGACCCCGGATTTGCGTTAGGCGGCGCCTCGACCGGCCCGAAACGGCCGCTCCATTTTCCCCTTGTCAGATATGGCCGAGCTCCCGATGTCCACGCATCTTTTCGCCCGTCTCCTGTCGCGCGTGCACGCTGTGTGCGGGGCGCTGATCGAAGAGGGCGCGCTGCCCGCCGGGATCGACCTGTCGCGTATCGTGGTCGAGCCGCCCAAGGACGCCTCCCACGGCGACATGGCGACCAATGCGGCGATGGTGCTGGCCAAGGACGCCAAGGCCAAGCCGCGCGACCTCGCCGACAAGATCGCCGACAAACTGCGCGCCGAGGAGCTGATCGACCAGGTCGCGATCGCCGGCCCGGGCTTTATCAACCTGACGCTGAAGCCGGCGGTGTGGGCGGAGGCGCTGCGCGCCGTGCTCGATGCCGGCACAGGTTACGGCCGCAGCACCATCGGCGGCGGCGAGAAGGTCAACGTCGAATACGTCTCGGCCAATCCGACCGGCGCGATGCATGTC
>NZ_QTKI01000546.1:0-2566 GCF_010820945.1 Rhodopseudomonas sp. BR0C11 | reverse complement strand
CAAACAGCCGGTCGTCGCTGCTGACGCTGCAGAGCTCCGGCTATGTCAGCAGCGACGACCGGCTGTTTGCGCTGACGCCGCGTGTGCTTGGTCTCGCGTCGGCGTATCTGGCGTCCAATCAAATCAGCGCGGTGCTGCAGCCGCTGATGGATCGGGTGTCGGCCAGCGCCAAGGAAGTTTGCTCGCTGGCGATTCTCGATGGCGACGATGCGGTGTTCGTAGCGCGGGCCAGCCCGGCGCGGGTGTTCTCGGCCGGGATCGATCTCGGCTATCGGCTGCCGCTGTTCTGCACCTCGGTCGGCCGCGTGCTGCTCAGTCGGCTTGATAATAACGAGCTGACCGCGACGATCGGCGCGATGACGCTGACCAAGCAGACCGAAGACACCATCACCGACAAGCAGACGGTGATCGCAACGATCATCGCCGATCGCACCAAGGGATACTCGCTGGTCGATCGCGAAGCCGAGCCCGGCTTCCGTTCGGTCGCGGTGCCTATCCGGCGCTACGACGGCACGATCGTCGCCGCCGCCAATATCGGCGCCCATGTCGACCGCATCACCACCGGTGAGATGATCGACCGCTTCCTGCCGCTGCTGCAAGCGATGGCCGAAGAGGCCAGGCCGCTGATGATGTGAGTACGCCGACCGCGTACTTGTATCATCCGGTCGGCCGCGTCCTGCGCTCGGAAATCGCCCGCCGCAGCACCCGCGAGATCGCCTCGACCGAATACGGCTTCTGCACCAGCTCAAAGCCCTGGTGCGCGTTCTCGGCGAGCACGCTGCTGTAGCCGCTGGTCAGCACCACCGGCAGGCCGGGATAACGCTCGCGGATGATGGTGGCGAGTTCGACGCCGTTCTTGCCGGGCATGATCACGTCCGAGAACACCAGGTCGAACGCGAACTCATCCTCGGCCAACGCCGCCAGCGCCTCATCGGCGGATTTCGCCCATTTGATGGTGTAGCCGAGATCCTGCAGCAGCTCGGTCGAGAACTTCCCGACCTCGACATTGTCCTCCACCACCAGGATGCGATGGCCGAGCCCGCCGGCCGGATCGGCGCGCGACAGCGTCGCCGCCGCGGTCTGCTCCGGCGCCTGCGCTTGCGGCAGGTAGATGGTGAACGTCGCGCCCTCGCCCAACGTGCTGTGCACGCTGATCTCGCCGCCGGACTGTTTGGCGAAACCGAATGCCTGGCTGAGGCCGAGCCCGGTGCCGCGACCGACTTCCTTGGTCGTAAAGAACGGTTCGAAGATCACATCGAGATTGGTCGGCGCGATGCCGCTGCCGCTGTCGGTGACCGAGATCGCCACGAACTCGCCGGGCCGCGCCGGCTGCGACCGCACCGGCGGAATTTCGTCGATGCGGCGGAGCGCGATCGACAGCCGGCCCTCGCCATTCATCGCGTCGCGGCCATTGACGGCAAGATTGACCAGCGCAGTCTCGAACTGGCCGACGTCGGCGATCGCGTAGTTCGGGCCCAAGCCGGTGTCGACGTCGATCTCGACACGGCTGCCGACCAGCGGGCGGATCAGGTTGGCGATGCTCTGGATCTGCGCCGCCACGTCGAACACAACAGGCGACAGCGGCTGCCGCCGCGCGAACGCCAGCAACTGCCCGGTCAGCTTCGAGGCGCGATCGGCCGTATCCGAAATCGCATCGACATACCGGCGGCGGCGCTCCTCCGGCAGATCACGCCGGCGCAGGAAGTCCACCGCGGAGCGGATGATGGTCAGCAGGTTGTTGAAGTCGTGCGCGACACCGCCGGTGAGCTGCCCGACCGCCTCCATCTTCTGCGCCTGCCGCAGCGCCTCTTCGTTGCGACGGCGCTCGGTGGAGTCGATGCCTTCCGCCAGCACCGCCATCACGCCGCCTTGCTCATCCGACACCGGCCGCAACGAGAAATCGATGTGCCGCGGCCCGGCCGGAAGCTGCAGCTCCAGATCGAGCTTGGCGATCTCGCCTGCCCGCGCTGATCGGAACGCACGCTCGATCACCACCGGCGCGTCGGGCGTCGCGTCGAACCACGGCGTGTTCCAGAACAGCGCGCCCAGCACCTGCGCCGGTTCGGCTTGAATGCCCGCGAGCGCGGTGCCGTTGACGTAGAGCAGCCGCCCCTTCAGATCGAGCAGGCCCTGATACTGGTTGGTGGTCTCCAGGATCGCGCGGAGTTGCGACTCGCTGGAATGCAGCTGCGCGGTGCGCTGCGCGATCAGCCGCTCCAGCACATCGTTGACGTTGCGCAGATCGATCTCCGCCTGCTTGGCGCTGGTGATGTCATGGGCGACGCCAATGAAGCCGATATGGCGGCCGGCCGGATCCCAGCGCGGCTGCGACTCCGACCTGATCCATCGCCATTTTCCGTCGGCGCGGCGATAGCGGCCCTCGAGCAGGAACGGCTGCAGCGAGGCTTCTCCGGCAACGCTGTTACGAACCACTTCGGCGACATCGTCGGGATGGATGATGCTGCGCCAGTCGAACACCAGCGCTTCCTCGTAAGGCAATCCGATGAAGTCGCAATAGGCGCGGTTGGCGAAGCTGCGGGTGCGGTCGAGCCGCGTCACCCAGATC
>NZ_QTKI01000545.1:0-2572 GCF_010820945.1 Rhodopseudomonas sp. BR0C11 | reverse complement strand
GGCGATGGGCGTACCAGTCCTGCGCCACATAGGCCGGGCGCCCGGCAATCAATCCGATCCCCAGCGCCGTCACCGCCGCGGCCCGCCGCGGCGATAGCTGCGGCAGCATGCCGGCGAACAGCAGCACGGCCGCCATCACCGCGAGGCGGATGTCGAGAAAGCTGCCGCCTTTGTACATCGCCGGCACGATGACAAAGCCCGCCGCCAGCACCAGCAGAGTCAGCGGCAACGCCGGCGCCACCCGCGCGCCGCGGATCGCCAGCCCCAGCGTGATCAACAACGCAGCGACGCTGAGCATCGTCACGACTTCGCTGGTCGTCATCACCGGGGCAAACAGATCCCATAGCTTGGCGAGGCCGCGCCATGGCCCGACGCCGGCGCCGGCTTCGGAGAGCGGGCTCGCCAGATACAGCGCAACCGCGGGAGCGAGCGCGAGCGCCAGCAGCAGTGCCGAGACGGCAGTCTCGCGGAACACCGGCGCGCGGTCCCACCGGGCGCGCACGATCCGCGCCATCTCTTCGCTGCCGATCAGAAGCGCGAACAGTGCGACACCGAAGATGTGCGAGAAGAACGTCAAAGCGGCGAATGCAGCGCCGATCACCACGGCCGCCGCGTTGCGGTTACGCCGGCGCAGCGCGATCCAGGCGGCCGCGCCGATCAGCGCGAGGCCGAGCGACAGCAGGAAGTTCATGAAGCCGAGAAAGAACACCGCATTGTAGGCGACGACGCCGGAGGCGAGCGACCAATACGAGAACCGGCCGAACACCACGCGGTGATACACGATGGCACCGATCACCGGCATCAGCAGGCTGAGCGCCAGCAGGATGCGGCCGCCGACGTGAACGCTCGACACTTTCAGCAGCGCCGCGCCGATCACGTCCATGCCGAGATTGGGCAGGATCCGCCAATGCGGCGCGTACACCTGCGACAGGAATGGATCGTCCGGATGCGCCAGCACGAAGTAGCGCGCCAGATGATTGGGATAGTCGAGCACCGGCGGCACATCGACCATCAGCAACGGCACCAGCAGCACCGCGAGAAGCGCAGCCGCCGCGGCCCACCAGCCAAGCGTCGGTCCGCCGCCCGGCGCGGCATCGGCAGCCTTGATCATCACGCGCAGTCCCTCGCCCCGTCTCTGTTCGCGGCGGATCATCGCGGCCGCGGGTTAGCACCAGGTCAATGCAACCTGTGAAAGGTGGCTGGCGATCGGCTTCAATCGGGCGCGGCGACTTGCATCTGGAACAAAAAGCGAACATATTCGGCCATCGCCGGGCCGTCTTGGTGTCGGGCGCTTTCTTCCCATCCACGTGGACGCCATGGCCAAAGCTTCCTCTTCCTTCGTCTGTCAGAACTGCGGCGCGGCGTTCAATCGCTGGCAGGGCAAGTGCGAGGCTTGCGGCGAGTGGAATACCCTGGTCGAGGAAGCCGGTGACAACGCGGTGCCGGTGTCGATCCGCGCCAAGCGACGCGGCCGGACCTTCAAACTGGAATCGCTGGCCGGCAAGAGCAACGACGCCCCTCGCCTGCCCTCCGGCATGGCTGAGCTCGACCGTGTCACCGGCGGCGGCTTCGTGCGCGGCTCGGTGCTGCTGGTCGGCGGCGATCCGGGCATCGGCAAATCGACCCTGCTGACGCAGGCGACCAGCCTGATGGCCAAGGCCGGTCACCGCACCGTTTACATCTCCGGCGAAGAAGCGATCGCCCAGGTGCGGCTGCGCGCCGAACGGCTCGGGCTTGCCTCAGCCCCGGTCGAACTTGCCGCCGAAACCTCGGTCGAGGACATCATCGCGACGCTGTCCGAAGGCGCGACGCCAAAGCTGATCGTGATCGACTCGATCCAGACGATGTGGACCGACACGGTGGAGTCCGCGCCCGGCACGGTGACCCAGGTCCGCGCCTCGGCGCAGGCGCTGATCCGCTTCGCCAAGAAGACCGGCGCGGCGATCATCCTGGTCGGCCACGTCACCAAGGATGGCCAGATCGCCGGCCCCCGCGTGGTCGAGCACATGGTCGACGCGGTTCTGTCGTTCGAAGGCGAAGGCTCGCAGCAGTTCCGCATCCTGCGCTCGGTCAAGAATCGCTTCGGCCCGACCGACGAGATCGGCGTGTTCGAAATGACCGGCCTAGGCCTGCGCGAAGTCAGCAACCCATCGGAGCTATTTCTGTCCGAGCGGGACCTCGGCTCGCCGGGCACCGCGGTGTTTGCCGGCATCGAAGGCACACGGCCGGTGCTGGTGGAATTACAGGCACTGGTGGCCCCCTCGACGCTCGGCACGCCGCGGCGCGCGGTGGTCGGATGGGATTCGGCACGGCTATCGATGGTGCTCGCGGTGCTCGAGGCGCATTGCGGCGTCAAGCTGAGCGGTTACGACGTCTATTTCAACGTCGCCGGCGGCCTGCGCATCAACGAGCCCGCCGCCGACCTCGCCGCCGCCGCGGCGCTGGTGTCGTCGCTGGCGAACGCGCCGCTGCCGACCGATGCGGTGTATTTCGGCGAGATTTCGCTGTCCGGCGCGGTGCGCCCGGTGGCGCAGACGCCGGCGCGGCTGAAAGAGGCCGCCAAACTCGGCTT
>NZ_QTKI01000544.1:0-2592 GCF_010820945.1 Rhodopseudomonas sp. BR0C11 | reverse complement strand
GCCGGTCTTGTTGGAGATCGCCATCAACAGCGTGCCGCGGGTGCGCGCCTGCAGGTTCTCCTCGGTGATGTCGCGCTCCAGGCCCGCAAACGGCTTCGCGAGGATCGCCTCGAAGCCTTCGACGGCTTGCGCGATCGGCAGCACCTCGTAGCCGAAGCCGAGCGCGCTCGCGAGGCGGCCAGCGTCCTCGAGCGAGATCTGCGCAGTGTAGCGGAACGGCAGCATCACGCCGCGAACCTTGTCGGCGCCGAGCGCATCGACCGCGATCGCCGCGCACAGCGCCGAGTCGATGCCGCCGGAGATACCGAGCAGCACGCCGGGGAAGCCGTTCTTGCGGACGTAGTCGCGCAGGCCCAGCACGCAGGCCGCGTAGTCCGCCTCGTCGCCTTCGATCACCGGCGCGACCGGGCCGTCGCAGCGCCAGCCCGCCGCGCCCCTGACGACGAAGCCGGGCAGCTGCGCCGCCAATGTGCGGTCGGCGTTGAGCACGAACGACGCACCGTCGAACACCAGTTCGTCCTGGCCGCCGACCTGATTGACATAGACCAGCGGCAGATCGCTCTCGGTGACGCGCGCCACCGACACCGACATCCGCATGTCGTTCTTGCCGCGCGCGTAAGGCGAGCCGTTCGGAACGACCAGCAGTTCCGCACCGGTTTCGGCGAGGCACTCCACCACGTTCTCGTAGTCTTCGGATTCTTCGAGCCAGGTGTCTTCGCAGATCGGCACGCCGATCCGGACGCCGCGGATCGTCACCGGACCCGACACCGGCCCGCGGGCGAACACCCGCTTCTCGTCGAACACGCCGTAGTTCGGCAGATTGACCTTATAGCGGATCGCAGCGATCCGGCCGCCGTCGAGCAGCGCGCAGGCATTGTACAGCTTGCCGTTATCGACCCAGGGCGAGCCGATCAGCATCGCCGGCCCGCCGTCGGCGGTTTCGCGCGCCAGATCCTCGATCGCAGCGCGGCAGGCGGCCTGGAACGCCGGCTTCAGCACCAGATCTTCCGGCGGGTAGCCGGCGATGAACAGTTCCGGATAGACGATGAGATCGGCACCATCGGCCGCCGCGCGTCGGCGCGCCGCGCGCGCCTTGTCGGCATTGCCGGCGATATCGCCGACCGTCGGGTTGAGCTGGGCGAGCGAGATCGTCAGGCGGGCGGCATTTTCGGTCATAGCCGAGATGTAGCGACAGCCGGCAGGCTTCGCAATCGGCCGGTCAGAGCAGCCCGATCCGCTCGGCGAGCGCGAACAGCCAGAACAGGCCGGCGATTCCCAGCGCGACGCCGACGGCTGCGGAGCCCATGTCCTTGACCCGGCCGATCTGCGGATCATGTTCCGTGGTGAGCCGGTCGCTCAGCTTCTCGATCGCGGTATTGAGCAGTTCGACCACGATCACCAGTGCGACCACCGCAATGAGTTCGACGCGGCGTGCCGCAGTGGTGCCGATCAGCCAGGCGGCCGGAACGGCGAGCACCAGCGCGACCAGTTCTTCGCGGATCGCCTGCTCGGAGCGGGTCGCGAATTTCAGTCCGCGCCACGAATTGATCGTCGCCCGCCAGAACCTCAGCACGTGATCCACAGCCTCTATGTGTCGTCACGCCCGCGCGTGCCGCGGGCATCCCGTCTCGGATAGCTTACCTAGAAAGGCGTGGATGGCCGGGACGAGCCCGGCCATGACGGTGGAGAGGTTGCGTTAAAGCCCGGCCGCCGCCTGCAGCGGGCTGGCCTTGCCGGCTCGGCCCTGCTTGAGCAGATCCGCGATCAGGAACGCCATGTCGATCGACTGTTCGGCGTTGAGCCGCGGATCGCAGGCGGTGTGATAGCGGTTGTTGAGGTCTTCGTCGGTGATGGCGCGGGCGCCGCCGAGGCACTCGGTGACATTCTGGCCGGTCATTTCCAGATGCACGCCGCCGGCATGCGTCCCCTCCGCGGCGTGGACCGCGAAGAACGACCGGACTTCCGACAGGATGCGGTCGAACGGCCGGGTCTTGTAGCCGGAGTTCGAGGTGATGGTGTTGCCGTGCATCGGATCGCACGACCACACCACGGTGCGGCCCTCGCGCTGCACCGCGCGGACCATCGCCGGCAGATGCTCGCCGATCTTGTCGGCGCCGAACCGGCCGATCAGCGTCAACCGCCCCGGCTCGTTGTCGGGATTGAGGATGTCGATCAGCTTGAGCAGTTCGTCGGTCTTCAGCGACGGACCGCACTTCAGGCCGATCGGATTCTTGATGCCGCGGAAGTACTCGACATGGGCGTGATCGAGCTGACGAGTGCGATCGCCGATCCACAGCATGTGGCCGCTGGTCGCGTACCAATCGCCGGTGGTCGAGTCGACGCGAGTCATCGCCTGCTCGTAGCCGAGCAGCAGCGCTTCGTGGCTGGTGTAGAAATCGGTGGTGCCGAGCGAGGAATCCACCGCAAAGGTCAGGCCGCAGGCGCGCATGAAATCGAGCGCGCCGGAGACGCGATCGGCGAGATCCGCATAGGCCTTCGACTGCGGCGAGTCGCTGACCGACTGCAGCATCCAGCGATGCACGTTCTCGACGCTGGCGTAGCCGCCCTTGGCGAAGGCACGCAGCAGGTTCA
>NZ_QTKI01000543.1:0-2648 GCF_010820945.1 Rhodopseudomonas sp. BR0C11 | reverse complement strand
CGCGACTTCGGCGATCTGGCCCTCGGCCAGATAGGTCTCGAACTGACTGTAAGGAAGCTTCGCGACGAGCGTCGCGGTGGTGAACAGGTATTGGAAGCCGAGCAAGACGAAGAGTGCGACCAGCCAGTACCAGATGTTGAACTGGGTCTTCTTGTTGAGCTCCACGACGGTGACTCCCCCGCTGCGCTCCCTCGACGGGAGCATTGCTCCTTCGTCCGACAAAGACGCCGCAGCTCACTGCCGAGTTCCGCAGCCACCCCGCAGCAGTGCGCGCGAGGAGCGGCAAGCCGCATCGCGAGCGGCGCTATGAGATCAGGCCTGGAGAGTGCGCGGCCGCGTGTAAAGGCTTACGGCAAGTGAGCACCTGCCGGGCGACACACTCAAGCGGCGTGCCGGCCCCGCATCACAGGGCCGGTACCGCTCGATCTAGGGGAACAGTAACGGGTTTCAAGATCACCGGGCACAGCGCGGCGTGCCGCCGCAGCTTCGCGGCGGCGGTGCGCGGCGCCGCGAAATCAGGCGTTCTTCAACGCGACGCGGAATTCGGCTTCGGTCTTGGCCTTGACCTCGTCGAGGGTCACGCCATCGGCAAGCTCGATCAGCGCCATGCCGTCATTGCCGTGCTTGTCGATGGTAAACACCGCAAGATCGGTGACCACCATGTCGACCACGCGCTCGCCGGTGAGCGGCAGGTTGCAGGTCTTCAACAGCTTCGGGCCGTCCTTGGCGGAATGCTCCATCACCACGACGACGCGCTTGACGCCAGCGACGAGATCCATCGCACCGCCCATGCCCTTCACCATCTTGCCTGGAATCATCCAGTTGGCGAGGTCGCCGTTCTGCGCGACCTGCATGGCGCCGAGAATGGAGAGATCGATATGGCCGCCGCGAACCATTGCGAAGGAATCGGCTGACGAGAAGTAACTGGTCGACGGCAGCTCGGTGACGGTCTGCTTGCCGGCGTTGATCAGGTCCGGGTCTTCTTCACCCTCATAGGGGAACGGACCCATGCCGAGCATGCCGTTCTCGCTCTGCAGCACCACGTCGACGCCGTCCGGGATGTAGTTCGAGACCAGCGTCGGAATGCCGATGCCGAGGTTGACGTAGAAGCCGTCGCGCAATTCCTTGGCGGCGCGCGCCGCCATCTGTTCGCGGGTCCAAGCCATCAGGGATCTCCTCAGCTCGCCGCCGATTCGGCACGCTTGCGGGTGGTACGCTGCTCGATGTGTTTCTTCGCGTTCGGCACGTGGACGATGCGCTGCACGAAGATGCCCGGGGTGTGGATATGATCCGGGTCGATCTCGCCCGCCGGCACCAGATGCTCGACCTCGGCGATGGTGATCTTCGCCGCGGTCGCCATCATCGGATTGAAGTTGCGCGCGGTCTTTCGGTACACGAGGTTGCCGGCGGTATCGCCCTTCCAGGCGTGGACGATCGCGATGTCGCCGAACAGGCCGCGTTCCATCACGTATTTCTCGCCGTCGAACTCGCGGATTTCCTTGCCTTCAGCCACCAGCGTGCCGACACCGGTCTTGGTGAAGAACGCCGGAATGCCGGCGCCGCCGGCGCGGATGCGCTCGGCCAGGGTGCCCTGCGGGGCGAATTCCAATTCCAGCTCGCCGGCCAGAAACTGCTGCGCGAACAGCTTGTTCTCGCCCACATAGGACGAGATCATCTTCTTGATCTGGCGGGTCTCGAGCAGCCGGCTGAGGCCGATGCCGTCGACGCCTGCATTGTTGGAAACGAAGGTGAGATCCTTGACGCCCGCGTCGCGGATCGCGTCGGACAGGGTCTCGGGAATGCCGCAAAGGCCGAAGCCGCCGGACATGATCATCATGCCGTCCCGCAAGATGCCGTCGAGTGCCGCCTTGGCGTCGGGGTAGACCTTGTTCATGATGCAGGGACCTTTGAGCGGGCTTTGCTGCGATTAGGTCTATTAGGCAAAAACCCCGCAACCCGTCAATTGCACCAGGCCCCGTAACACCCGGAAAGCCTTGAAAGCGCCAAGAAAACCGAGCAAGTTGCGCCCCGGGTCCGGCCCTGTTGGGAGCCGCCTCTCACACACCTCATTCACGCTCACGTTCCGGAAACTGGTTGGCGATGGCCCAAGGAATTAAGCGCCTCGGGATCTCGGTGGCGGTGCTGATCGCCGTCGCCGTGACAGGGGCGTTCGCGCTTTCGCTGACGATCGATCGCGGTGCCCTGCGCCAGGCCGTGGAGCAGCAGCTTCGCGCCGCCACCGGCCTGAAGCTGGTGGTCGACGGCGATATCGACGTCACCATCTTCCCGCGCAGCACCGTGACGTTCAGCAACGTACGCTTGAAGAGCGACGAAGATGGCGGCGCCGACGCGGCGCTCAGCGTCAAGACGCTGATCACCAACCTGCGGCTGCTGCCGCTGCTGCTGCGCCGGTTCGAGATCGCCGACGTGATGCTCAACCAGCCGTCGATCCACGTGGTGCGCGACGCCGACGGCCGCAGCAACTGGACGCCGTTCATCGACAGCTTGACCCGGACGATGAAGCCCGGTCTCGACGATCAAGTGTCGTTCTCCGAGATCCGGCTGCAGGATGGCGAACTCAGCTATCGCGACGAAACCGCCGGCGTTCACGAGCACATCGACGACATCGACCTGTCGCTGGCATGGCC
>NZ_QTKI01000542.1:0-2656 GCF_010820945.1 Rhodopseudomonas sp. BR0C11 | reverse complement strand
CGTGATCTGGGCGAGCGCGGTCTCCGGCGTCACCCGGGTGTATGTCGAGCCGCGCTACGCGGGGCCTGGCACGGTGCGGGTGTGGCCGATCATGGACGGGCTCTATGCCGACGGCATCCCGCAGGCGGCCGACATCGCGCGAGTGCGTCTGGCGATCGAGGCAGTAATGCCGGCCGGCGTTCGGCTAGCGGTGCAGGCGGCGGCGGCCCGGGTGGTCAACATCACCGTCAGCGGCCTGACGCCGGACAGGACGGCGGTGCGCGAAGCGGTGCTGGCCGAGCTGCGCGACGCCTTCCTGCGGCGCTCGCGTGTCGCCGGCATCGCTGATGTGCACCCGGCAATGCCGTTCCTGGCCACGCCGGCGACGTTCTCGCGGTCCTGGCTTTGGCAGGCGATTGCCAATGCCACGGGAGAGGATCGCCATGTGCTGGCCGCACCGGATGCGGACATCTCCCTTGTGACGGGTGAGATCGCGACACTCGGCACTGTCACATTCTCTTCCGCAAGCTGAGAGCGGCGATGTTTCGTTGTGCGACGAAAGACGACCTGTTCGACAGGGTCGCATTGCCGCGCGGACGCGCATGGCAGACTCATGAGGGCGGCCCGTCGCAAGCGACGACGTTCGGCCAATTCTGGCTGGCTGCCGCCGAGGTGTTTGCCTTCGTGGCGAAGCGGGCCTGCGATCTACGCTCCGAATTCTGGTGCGCGACCCATAGCGAGACGCACGATCAATGGATGGTCGAATACGGCCTTCCGGATGCCTGCGATCCGTTTCCGGATCTGTGCATCAAGGTCGCCGCGATCGGCGGCACCCGCTGTGAATACTATGCGGCGATCGCCGCGCGGGCCGGATGGTCGATCGCCTGCATCGAGATGAAAGGATGCGGAGCGCGTGCCGGATGCGCCCGCGCCGGCGCGGCGCAGCCGGGCCGACGGATCAGCGGGCTCTTGAAGATCATCGTCGATCTTGCGGCGAGCCCGGCCTATGCGGGCCCCGGATCGCAGGTGCCCCGTGCCGGCCGCTTCAGGCCAGGTTGGCGGCTCGGATGCCCGCCGGATATCGGCCCGCTCAAATGCCTACTCGCGCGCATCGTCCACGCTGAAATCGAGATCATCTACGAGGTGACCAATGGCTGATATTTTCGGGCCCGCATCGGCCGATCTTGCCGTCACGGTGCGGCCGACCGAGACGCGGACGTTCGACGTCTTCGACACCTGGTTCAAGGATTGCTCGGAGCCGACGGCGGAAGACGGCACCGAGATGCAGGCCGCTTTCCTCAACGGCATGATCGCCGCGCTTCGGTCGCTGGCTCGCGTCAATGGTGCGACATCGGCGGACTCATCGATCAAGATCGTCCCGGAAGTCGGCACCGATGATGCGCTGCTCACCAAGGCCGTGCAGCATCTGATCCAGCGCGGTCAGCCGAGCTATGCGGTGGACACCGGGTCGGCCAACGCATGGGTCGTCACCCTGGCCCCGGCCTGTGTCGAGTACAAGGAAGGCATGCCGATCCGCGTGAAGATTTCCAACGCGGTGACGGGTGCGTGCACGATCAACGTCAATGGCCTCGGCGCGAAGCAGGTCGTCAAGCTGGATGGCAGCGCGCTCGGGCCTGGCGATCTGCCAGCAGGTGCGACCGTTCAATTGCACTATGATGGCACGAAATTCCAGCTCGTCGGCGCTCTCGCCAACACCCAGAAGCGGCTGACCGGCGCGTTGACGCTCTACGTCAATGGCGCGACCGGTTCCGATACGGCCTACGACGGATCATCGAACACGGTCTCCGGCACCGCAGGCCCTTTCGCGACGGTCCAGAAGGCGATCAACGTGGCGGCGATCTATGCGCAGGGACCGTATGCGGTCACGATCAGCATCGCCGCATGGGGAACGAACTACGCTGGGGCTTCGACCCCCTACTACCCGATCCCGACGCTGATCATTGCGGGCGCTGGAAGCACTTCGACCGTAATCAACGGCGGGGCGTCATCGTGCGCTCTGGTGGTAACGGGACTGAACACCGTCACCGTGCAGGGTTGCAAGCTGCGGAGCAGTGGCGGTTCGTTCGCTGTGCTTCGTGCCCAGCAGGGGGCCCAGGTCTATATCGCAACCGACGTCGATATCGCGGATGGCGGGGCGGGGTTGAACGCCATCTATGCCGGCGTCATCACCGTCAACAGCAGTATCAAGTTTTCTGGCGCGTCATCGCGCTGCATCTTCGCACAGGCGCAGGGAACGATCGTGCTGGATGGCGCTACGATCACCCTGAGCGCGGCGATCACCGGCACCGAATTCGTGCAGGCGGCCGACGGAGGGTATGTCTCCGCACCTTACTGCACCTTCGTCAATCCCGGCAATTTCACCGGCTACAAGTACACCGCAACGCTGAACGGTGTGATCGAGACGCTCGGCAGCGGCGCAAACTATTTCCCGGGGTCGGTCGCTGGTCGCACTTTGATGGGGGGACAATATGCCTGATCCGCTTTTCCCGATGCGCTGGTTCTGGCTGGCGGATGACGGCCGTGTGTACTCGTCTGCGGCGCAGGATGTGACGACTGAGCAGGATGCCGACTTCGCGGCATTTGTCGCCGAGGGGAGACGCCCGACCCGGTGGCCGTCGGATGCGAACGGGCTGCAGACTGATCGGGCGCCGCTCGA
>NZ_QTKI01000541.1:0-2661 GCF_010820945.1 Rhodopseudomonas sp. BR0C11 | reverse complement strand
GGACGACATCGATGCGGTTCTTGCCTTCGCCGCGAAGCAGGCGGAAACCGGCATCGAGATCGCCGCCCCCGTGGCGGCTGTAAGCGAGAACTACTTCCCGCAATTCCAAACGGGCCCGATCGGCGTCTGGGTCCAGCACGGCCCGAAGCTGCCGCCATTGTAACGGCCGCGATAGAAGCCGGCGCGGCCGGGATAGCGCCACTCGCCGCTCCAGGGGCTGTTCCAGCGAAAATAGTCCGGCGTCGGATCGATGTACCATGGCCGCTTTGGCCGCAGCAGCGCGCGCTGCGCCGGCGACAGCTTCTGCATGTACAGCGGCACAGCGTTGTTCGGCGGCTGCACATAGCCGGGGAGGAAGCCGTAACCCTGCGCCCGCTTGGTGTGCTTCTTGTGCGCAGCGGCCGAGGCGGTGGCGGGGAGCAGGGCGAGGGCGAAAAGGACGGCGAGCAAGGCGAGGCGGGTCATGGCGGCAGTATAGGGGGTGGCGGGTGCCCGGCCAAAGCTATCCGATAAATGGGCTGGAGCCCACTTTGCCCTTAGCAACGATCTCATCGAGGACACTCGCTTTCCATACAATTCCAAGCTGGAGACCGAACTCGTCGTCCCCAATCCGACCCGAGTAAACTCCCAGAAACTGGTCCGCTTGACCAATAAGCTCTTCGCCAGACAAACCCTCTGCTTTTCCTTTATGACTCCTCGGCACAATTAGACCTCTTTGACGTACGATTACAGGCGAGCCCGACATTCCCTTTCGAGTGGCTGTGTCGATTAGCATCTTTGGAAGGTCGTCAACGTCGAATGCAGGATGGCTAGCGATCGAGCCGCGCTTCCAAAGCGCTAATTCATGTCCAGCGTCGATTCCACCTGGATAGCCAAGTACGAAGACATCATCCCCGATGTTCGGGTCAAAATCGACAAATTCGGCTAGCGTATTGATCGGCCTGCTAATCAAATCATCGTCGAGCAATGCGATCTTGAGTGCGACAACGTCGACCCTATTGCCGAAAACGGAATGCTCCAACCAAGTGGGTGTGCCGTCGGCGTCGTATAAATTAATGCTGTAACGCCTTCGAATAGCGCGATTGTTAACATCGAACTCATCTGATTTAAGGAGTAACGGCATTTGCACGTGGGTTGGCACTGCTCCAGAAGCGCTTAAACATTGGCCGCTGATGACATCCCAACCTGTAACGTTGTGCCAATTAGTGATCAGATAGAAACAATCATCCTTGAGCCAAAAGAAGCCCGTCGCCACTGCGAGTACTTTTTCGCAAGAGCCACTGCAGCGCATCAGCTTGAGTTTTATAGGCGCGTAGATGAGCATGAGACTCCGCCCCGGACCGCTATCTACTCCGCCGCCTCTTCCGCCTTCCTCTTTCTCACCGGCCCCTTCTTCTCCAGCGCCGGCTTCAGGAACTTGCCCGTGTAGCTGCGCGGCGCTTTGACGATGTCTTCCGGCGGGCCCCAGGCGACGATTTCGCCGCCGCCGTCGCCGCCTTCGGGGCCGAGGTCGATGACCCAGTCGGCGGTCTTGATGACTTCGAGATTGTGCTCGATCACCACCACGGTGTTGCCCTGCGCCACCAGCTCGTGCAGCACTTCGAGTAGCTTTGCGACGTCGTGAAAATGTAGCCCGGTCGTCGGCTCGTCGAGGATGTAGAGCGTGCGCCCCGTCGCGCGCTTGCTCAGCTCCTTGGCGAGCTTGACGCGCTGGGCTTCGCCGCCTGACAGGGTGGTGGCCTGCTGGCCGACATGGATGTAGTCGAGGCCGACGCGCTGCAGCGTCTTGAAGGTTTCGCGGACGCGCGGCACCGCCTTGAAGAACTCGGCGGCTTCCTCGACCGTCATGTCGAGCACGTCGGCGATCGACTTGCCTTTGAACAGCACGTCGAGGGTTTCGCGGTTGTAGCGCTTGCCCTTGCAGACGTCGCAGGTGACGTAGACGTCGGGCAGGAAGTGCATTTCAATCTTGATGACGCCGTCGCCCTGGCAGGCCTCGCAGCGGCCGCCCTTGACGTTGAACGAGAACCGGCCCGGCTCGTAGCCGCGCGCCTTGGACTCCGGCAGGCCGGCGAACCACTCGCGGATCGGCGTGAATGCGCCGGTGTAGGTCGCGGGGTTTGAGCGCGGGGTGCGGCCGATCGGCGACTGATCGATGTCGATGATCTTGTCGATATGCTCGAGGCCCTCGATGCGGTCGTGCGGCGCCGGCGGCTCGGAGGCGTTGTTCAGCTTGCGGGCGATCGCGCGATACAGCGTGTCGATCAGCAGCGTCGACTTGCCGCCTCCGGACACACCGGTGACGCAGGTGAACAGGCCGAGCGGAATCTCGGCGGTGACGTTCTTCAGATTATTGCCGCGGGCGTTGACCAGCTTGATGGTGCGGCGATGGTTCGGCGGCCGCCGCTCCGGCACCGGCACGTCGAGTTCGCCGGTGAGATATTTGCCGGTCAGCGACTTCGGATTGCGCATGATTTCGGCGGGTGTGCCCGGCGCGACGATGTGGCCGCCATGGACGCCGGCGCCGGGGCCGATGTCGAGCACGTAATCGGCGAGGCGGATGGCGTCCTCGTCGTGCTCGACGACGATGACGGTGTTGCCGAGATCGCGCAGCCGCTTGAGAGTGTCGAGCAACCGGGCGTTGTCACGCTGGTGCAGGCC
>NZ_QTKI01000540.1:0-2674 GCF_010820945.1 Rhodopseudomonas sp. BR0C11 | reverse complement strand
TCGGAGATGGGTATAAGAGACAGGCGGAGGGCGGCCTCGTCCGGTGTCGCCGCATCGGTGGGGATCGCGTGAACGTTCTGCGGCGGTGCGCGGCCGTCCAGAAACGTGCGCTTGGCCGCGCCGATATTGCTGAGCGGATCGCTCTCCTGCACGAACCGTTCGTCGCTGATGAACCAGTGCACGCGCTGCCACGGGATCCGGTTCTCGAACTCGCCGGCGAGCAGGTCGAACATCTTCTGCGGCCCGGAGCCGCCGGTCAGGCAGATCGCCGGACGCTCGTGGTTCAGCTCGATCCGGGCAATCAGCCGCTGCGCGGCGAGGCGGGCCTGCGCATCGGCGTTGGACGCGACCACGAGGTGATGATCGTTGCCGCGCATCGGCTAGCCCGGCTTGCGCCAGTCGCGGCCGTCGCGGGCCAGCAGCTCGTCGGCGTCTTCGGGGCCGTCGCTGCCGGCGCGATAAATCTGCAGGCCGTGGGCGCCTGCGTTCTTCCAGGCATCGAGGAACGGCTGCACCACGCGCCATCCGGCTTCGACGCCATCGGCGCGCTGGAACAGGATGTTGTCGCCGATCATGCAGTCGTGCAGCAGCGTCTCGTAGCCGTTGCTCGGCGCCACCTTGAAGTAATCCTTGTAGCGGAACGTCATCTCGACGCCGTCGATGGCGATCACCGGGCCGGGCACTTTGGTGTTGAACTGCAGCGAGATGCCTTCGACCGGCTCGATCCCAATCACCAGGTAGTTCTGCGACAATTCCTGCACCGGCGTACAGCGGAACATCGAGAACGGCGCTTCCTTGAATTTGATCGCGACCTCGGTGCGCTTGCCCGACAGCGCCTTTCCGGTGCGCAGGTAGAACGGCACGCCGGCCCAGCGCCAGTTATCGATCGACAGCTTCAGCGCCGCGAACGTCTCGGTGGTGCTGTCGGTCGCGACGTCCTTGGCGCTGCGATAGTCCGGGATATCGGTATCGCCGATCCTGCCCGAGGTGTATTGGCCGCGCACCGAATTGCGCAGCGCTTCCTGTTCGGTCTGGATCTGGATCGCCGCGAGCACGTCGGCCTTGGCGGAGCGAACTGCGTGGGCGTTGAAATGCGCCGGCGGCTCCATCGCCACCAGCGACAGCAGCTGAAACAGATGGTTCGGCACCATGTCGCGTAGCGCGCCGGTCTTGTCGTAGAAGCTGCCGCGATGGCCGACGCCGAGCTTTTCCTCGACCGTGATCTGGATGTGGTCGATGTGCTCCCGGTTCCAGATCGGCTCGAACATACCGTTGGAGAACCGCAGCACCAGGATGTTCTGCACCGTCTCTTTGCCGAGATAGTGATCGATCCGGTACAGCTCGTGTTCGGAGATGATGCTGAGCAGATGATCGTTCAGCGCCTTGGCCGAGGCGAGGTCAGTGCCGAACGGCTTCTCTACCACCAGCCGGCGCCAGGCGCCGCTGGTTTCCTCGAGCAGCCCGGCGCGGCCGAGCTCGCTCGCGATCGGTGCGAACGCATCCGGCGGGGTGGCGAGATAGAACAGCCGGTTGCCGCCGGTGTTGCGGTTGGCTTCCAGCTTCTCCAGCCGCTCGCGCAACTTGTCGAATGATTGCGGCTCGCTGGGATCGGCGCTGACCGCGGTGACGCAGTAGAGCAGCTGATCGGCGACTTTGTCGTCGACCGGGCGGGTGGCGTATTTGCGCAGGCCCTGCATCAGGCTGTCGCGCAGACCGTCGCTGGACATCTCCTTGCGGGTGACGCCGACGACGCAGAATTTCTCGGGCAGCAGCTTGGCTTCGGCGAGATTGTACAGCGCCGGAATCACCAGCCGATGGGTGAGGTCGCCGGTGACGCCGAAGATGACGAACGCGCAGCCCTCGGGGACCTGGTTGCTGTTGGCTTGCGTGGTCACGCGCGCTCCGATTTCGGTTTCAGTTTCTGCTGCGGAGCCGCCTGCTGCGCTGGCTCCGGGTGCTGCTGCGGCTCCTTATGGCCGCCAAAGCCAGCTCGCATCGCCGAGAGAATTTTCTCCGCGAACGTATGTTCCCGGCGCGAACGGAAGCGCGCGAACAGCGCGGCGGTAAGGACTTCAGCCGGCACCGCTTCTTCGATCGCGGCATTGATGGTCCAGCGGCCTTCGCCAGAGTCCTCGACGAAGCCCGAGTAGTTGTCGAGCTGATCGTTCTTTGCGAGAGCCGTTGCTGTGAGGTCGAGCAGCCATGACGGGATCACGCTGCCGCGCCGCCAGACTTCGGCGATGTCGGCGATGTCGAGATCGAACCGGTGAGCGTCGGGCAGGACGTCGCTGTTGGCATTCTTGAGGATGTCGAAGCCCTCGGCATAGGCCTGCATCAGGCCGTATTCGATGCCGTTGTGGACCATCTTGACGAAGTGGCCGGCGCCAACGGGGCCGGCGTGGAGATAGCCTTGCTCGACACGCGGATCACGATCCTCGCGGCCGGGTGTGCGCGGGATATCACCGATTCCCGGCGCCAGCGTCGCGAAGATCGGATCAAGCCGGTCGACGACGGCTTTGTCGCCGCCGATCATCATGCAGTAGCCGCGTTCAAAGCCCCAGATGCCGCCGGAGGTGCCGACATCGACGTAATCGATGCTGGTCTCCTTCAGCGTCTTGGCGCGGCGGATATCGTCCTGCCAGAAGGTGTTGCCGCCATCGATGACGACGTCACC
>NZ_QTKI01000539.1:0-2681 GCF_010820945.1 Rhodopseudomonas sp. BR0C11 | reverse complement strand
AAGTGGCGCTTTACGCTGCGCAAGGGCGTGAAGTTTCACGACGGCAGCGACTTCAACGCCGATGCGGTGATCTGGAATCTCGACAAGGTTCTCAACGACAAGGCGCCGCAATTCGACAAGCGGCAGAGCGCGCAGGTGAAGACCCGGCTGCCGTCGGTGAAGAGCTACGCCAAGATCGACGATTCCACCGTCGAGATCACCACCAAGACGGTCGACTCGTTCTTTCCCTATCAGATGTTGTGGTTCCTGGTGTCCAGTCCGGCCCAGTACGAGAAGGTTGGCAAGGACTGGGACAAGTTCGCCGCCAATCCGTCCGGCACCGGTCCGTTCAAGCTCACCAAGCTGGTGCCGCGCGAACTCGCCGAGCTCACCAAGAACGATGAGTATTGGGACAAGTCGCGGCTGCCGAAGACCGACAAGCTGGTGCTGATCCCGATGCCGGAAGCGCTGACCCGCACCAACGCACTGCTGGCCGGTCAGGTCGATCTGATCGAAACGCCTGCGCCCGACGCGGTGCCGCAGCTCAAGGCCGCCGGCATGAAGATCGTCGACAACGTCACGCCGCACGTCTGGAACTATCACCTCAGCGTGCTGCCCGGTTCGCCGTGGACGGACGTTCGCCTGCGCAAGGCGCTCAATCTTGCGATCGATCGCGAGGCGGTGGTCGGGCTGATGAACGGCCTCGCCAAGCCGGCTGTCGGTCAGGTCGATCCGTCGAGCCCGTGGTTCGGCAACCCGTCGTTCAAGATCAAATACGATCTGGCGGAAGCCAAGAAGCTGGTGAAGGAAGCCGGCTATTCGCCGGAGAAGCCGCTGAAGACCACCTTCATCATTGCCAATGGCGGCACCGGCCAGATGCTGTCGCTGCCGATGAACGAGTTCCTGCAGCAGAGCTTCAAGGAAATCGGCATCGACGTCGAGTTCAAGGTGTTCGAACTCGAGGTTCTGTACACCGCTTGGCGTAAGGGTGCGGCGGACGACTCCAACGCCGGCATCACCGCCAATAACATCGCCTACGTCACCTCCGATCCGCTGTATGCGATCGTGCGGTTCTTCCACTCCGGGCAGGTGGCGCCGGTCGGCGTCAACTGGGGCGGCTACAAGAATCCGAAGGTCGATGCGCTGATCGACGAGGCCAAGACCACGTTCGAGCCGAACAAGCAGGACGAACTGCTGGCGCAGGCGCATTCGCTGATCGTCGACGACGCCGCGCTGGTGTGGGTGGTGCACGATACCAATCCGCACGCGCTGTCGCCGAAAGTGAAGAGCTTCGTGCAGGCGCAGCACTGGTTTCAGGACCTGACCACGATCGGGCTGCAGTAACCAAGCGCCACATTAGCGATCACAAAACGGGCTGCGTACGAAAGTGCGCAGCCCTTTTTTGTCGCCCGCTGCACAAACTTATCGCTCGGCCAAAGCTCAGCTTATCGCTCGTCGGTGGCGTCGCCTAAGAACGATGCAGGCCGTGCCTATTCGTGGCGCTGCGCACGCGTCCTGCTCCACGACGCAGCAGCGCCGGCAGGAGGTATTTGGCCGTCACGCCAGCGCGGTGCGACCACTCGTCACCACCATCCGTTCGGCGAGTGCCCATCGGGCGTGTGGGGCTCTATCCTGCGCCCGTCATCAATCGCGACGCGGGGGGACGAGCGAGCATGACCAGCCAACGCGGATTCTGGGATCGGATGGCCGAGCGCTACGCCGCGCGGCCGATCAAGGACGTCGCCGCCTATGAGGCGATGCTGGCGGATGCGGCTGGGAGGCTTTCGCCGTCGGATCGGGTGCTGGAGATCGGCTGCGGCACCGGCGGCACCGCGATCCGGCTGGCGCCCGGGGTCGCGCATTGGACCGCGACCGACCTCTCACCCGAAATGGTGCGGATCGCTAGCGCGAAGCCGGCGCCGCCAAACCTTAGCTTCGCTGTCGCCGATGCGGATCTCTCCACCGGCGAGCCGCCTTATGACGCCGTCTGCGCGTTTCTGATCCTGCATCTGGTTGACGATAGCCGTACCACGCTCTCGACCATTCGCGACCGGTTGAAGCCGGGCGGTTTGCTGCTGAGCAAGACCTATTGCATCGGCGATATGAACCCCGCGCTGCGCTGGGGTGTGATCCCGGTACTGCAGCGGATCGGCTGGGTACCGCCGATCAAATCGCTGACGTCGCAGCAGCTTCGCGCCGCGATCGCGGAGGCCGGATTCGAGATCGAGGCCTCACGCACTTTCGGCAGCAATCGCCACGCCCATTACATCGTGGCGCGCAAGCCGGCCTGAGCCGTCGCGGCGATGGTCCCCGCGAGGCAGCACGCCGGGACGACCACAGGTGTTAGTCCGGGAAGTCGCGGGACGTCAGCTGGCCGTCGCCGTCCTTGTCGATCGCCTTCATCCACGCAGTGCTGCCGTCGATGAATTCGGCGCGCGACACCCGGCCGTCGCCATCAGTGTCATTACGCGGCAGCGTCAGGCCGTCGGCGATCTGCCGGATCTTGACCTGCTCCTCAGGCGAGAACCGCGCGATGCCGGCGTCGCGCACCTTGTCGAAGCGCGCATATTCGTCGCGATCAAGATAACCGTCGGCATTGGCGTCGAAGGCGTAGAAACGATGCTCGCGTCCCTGCTTGATCTCGGCCAGCGTGACGACACCGTCATTGTTGCCGTCCCATTGCTCCAGGAAATGCGAAAGGC
>NZ_QTKI01000054.1:0-17755 GCF_010820945.1 Rhodopseudomonas sp. BR0C11 | reverse complement strand
GCAGATGCCGTAGGTGCCGGCGCTGTTCGAGGTCAGCGTGATCACCGGCTCGTTGCACTTCTCGCACACCAGCGTGCCGGCGCCGTTGACATGGCCGGGCAGGCGATCCTGCTTGCTGAGCAGGGTGCATTGCTGGCCGAGCGGATCGATCGAGACCTTGGCGCCGCAGGAGAAGCAGTAGCGCGTCTCCGAATGCTGCTTGCCCTGATCGATGTTCGCCGGAATCTTGCTGGCGCACACCGGGCAATTCACCGACACCGCGCGGGTGAATTGAGAGGCGCCCGGCATCCGCAGGAAGATGTTGCCGCTGGTCGAGCGGTGGGCGTGGAAGCGCTGGCCGCAATGCGGGCAGGTCGGCTTGGCGCTGTCGCCGGGCAGGCTGCCGACCTGGAATTCGACCTGCTTCTTACAGGCCGGGCAGTTCTCGGTCTCGGTGACCAGCTTGCGCTCCGGCGTGCGGCCGTCGGTGATCCGCGCCTCGATCTGCAGCGTATCCCGTGCGGTCAGCATCTCGATCACGTCGAACGGCAATTGCCGGCCGGTGATCTCTCCGAGCTCGTGGGTGACACCGATCAGATTGTCGATGCACTGCTCGATCTGCGCCAAGTACACGGCGGCGGGGATCGACTCGTCGCGGCCGCCCTTCACCGATTTGTGGATCTGGCTGATCGAAGTCTCGAGCTGGCGCGCCAGCACGTTGAGGTTGGCGGCCATCCGCGCTTCGGCGGCGCGCTGGCGCAGCGTCCACACCACGGCGAGCGTCGCGAGGCTGGCGCCGCAGATCGCCGACACCTGACCCCAGAACCA
This sequence comes from Rhodopseudomonas sp. BR0C11, assembly GCF_010820945.1. Taxonomy (NCBI): domain Bacteria; kingdom Pseudomonadati; phylum Pseudomonadota; class Alphaproteobacteria; order Hyphomicrobiales; family Nitrobacteraceae; genus Rhodopseudomonas; species Rhodopseudomonas sp. BR0C11. The sequence goes on along the minus strand of NZ_QTKI01000054.1, from coordinate 16,948 downwards.
GATCCAGCCCGATTGGGTGCCGAGCGCGAAACCGAGCACGATCATGAACAGACCGGTGCAGGCGGCAATCGTCTCGACCGGATGGGCCGAAAACACTTTCATGAAAGCTTTGCGCAGCACCGCTTAATCCTCGGAAACCTATTGCCTCAACCTATCGTCAATTCCGCCGCGCCGGAAGCCGGACCCCGTAAAATGGCAGGGTTTTACCCATCGAACCGGCCTCGACGATGGTCGGTATCAGGTGAGCGGCGCTGCATGTGAGTTGCATGAAGCTTATCGCTGCCTCGCGGATCGCTGGCGTCGCGCATCATCCAAGACTGGAAAGCCTGCCTTGGAGGCTTTATCGGTATTCCCGCATGGGTTGTGTTGAGTTGAATCTCAACTATGATCCGCCGCCGTGCATCTGCAACGGCACATGGAGAACAACCATGCGTAAAGCTCTGGTGTTCGGTGTGTTCGGCGTCTTCGCAGTTCTGCTGGCGACAGTTTCGCCCGCGCGTGCGCAAGCGGAAGTCCTTCTTCCTTATCCTGCTCTCACGATCTTCTTCAGAACGGCCAATCTCGAACCTCTGTCTCAGAGCCAGTTCGTTCTGAATCTCGCGGCGCAAAGTTCGACGAAGGAGCCGCAAGCCAACGTCAACCTGTTCGACGATTTCTATCTGATCAACGGTCAGTGGAGCGGATCGCCCGACAATCTGATCGTCCACTTCAACGGCAGCCTGCAGAACCTCGGACAGCGCGTGATCCCGACATGGATCGGCGTCGCGCAGTTCTCCAACCATGCCATCACCTACGACCTGCAGGCCGGCTTGCAGCAGGTCAAAGCCAAGTACGGCATGCCGAGCGCGCGGGCCACCAGCGTCGTGGTGTATCGCACGATCAACACCGGTCAGATCGTGTACGACTACCGGATTCCGATCGCAGGCGGACGTTGCCAGGAGTATCTGTTCATACCGGATAACGGCGGCTTCCAGCTCGGCATGCAGGGCGGCTGCTACATCTCGCTCGCGGCGGCGGGGCGTAGCCGCGCCGGACATCGCTGAGTGTGCCGATGATGGATGCGGCGCGGCCGCATCCATCACATAAACGCCGATCGCATGCGGCGCGGCGCTTCACCGATTCAGTTCGGCCCGCGCCGTATCGTCGAGGAAATCCGATCGACCGACCGAGCCGTGGTCGGCCTCTCAGAAGCCTGCGCCGCGATTGTAGGAATCGACCAGCTGATTGTAATCGCGCAGCAGGCGCGGCGGCGAGCCTTCCACCATCCATCCCGAGCCGGCGTTGCTCAGCATCATCTTCTCGCCGCTCGAATACGGCGTCTTGTCGCGCTGGCGGCGCATCAGTTGCTTGGCGGTGACGAGAAAGGACTTGGCGTTCGACATGAACATCGAGCCGATCTTGGCGTTTCGCTCGTCCTCGGTGAAAGCCTCGTTCGCCGCGACGGTCTTGCCATAAGCGTCGATGGCTGCTGTCAGCGCCGCCAGATCGGGCTTGTCGGCCTCGGCCGCGCGGATCACGCGCTTGGCGTCGATCATGGTGGCTTCGATCTGGTAGCGCGCCTTGCGGCCTTCGCTGCGTTCGATCGCCGCCAGCTTCTCGGCGGACTGACGGTCCTTGATGACCTCGACGCCACCGCGCAACTTGCGGTCGGCGTCCGCGAACGCATCCCAGGCGGCGACCAGACGGGGATGCAGGGCTTTGCCCTTCGCCATCTTGTCGTCCTTGTAGTTCTCCTGCGTGTAGTAGTCGTCGGTTTCCTTCAGCAGCGGCTCGAGCTTGCCGACCGCGTCCGCATAGGCAGAGGCCGCGGCTTCGAGGTCGGGTTCGTGCGGCTCGATCGCGTTGGCCTTCTCGACGGCGGCGCGGCAGTCCTTGGTGTCGTAGATCGTGTAGGTGCCGTAGACGATCCGTTCCTTGCCGGTCGGGCCGGTCTTGGCGGCCCAGGAGAAGTAGCGTGCGCGGGAATCGAATGCGCGCGCCGACAGCCGATTGAGGCAGCCGATATAGGCATTGAGCTTTTCGGTGAGAGCGTCCGACGAGTTCGGAGTTTCGGCCGCGAGTGCGGGTGCCACGACGACAAGACACATCAGACTGCCGACGAGCAGTCTGACAGCGGATCGGCGGGTGGCAACCATTCGATTCTCCTTTTTGTTGTATCGGTACAGCGTCGCGGTTCGTTGTCGCCGCGAGCGATGCACCGGTTCAGCACAAGCTGCAGGTCCGGTGTCGCCGCCGTGGTGGTTTCACCGTCATGGCGCCCGAATCGCGATGGTAGTGCTAGACGGGAAAGACGAAGCCCGTAAGGGGCGAGCGATAAAGGAGAGCGGGATGCGTGGATTGCTGGGGACCGTGATTGCCGTGCTGATCGGCCTCTTTGCACTGGGCGCGCCCGCCCAGGCGGACGAGGGACGGATCACGCTGACAATCTATAAAGGCGGCTGGGTGATCGGCGGTTCCGGCGGTTCGGGCACGTTGAATTTCCACGGCAAGCGCTATCCGCTGTCGATCGGCGGCCTGTCGTACGGCCTGGTGTTCGGCGGCTCGAAGGCGCAGCTCGCCGGCCGGGTCAGCAACATCCGCTCGCCGCGCGACGTCGTCGGCGTCTACGGCGCGGTCGGGGCCGGCGCGGCGGTCGGCGTTGGTGCCCGCGCCATCGTGCTGCGCAACGAGAAGGGCGCGGTGCTGGAACTGAGCGGCTCGCAGGTCGGCCTGATCGCCGATCTCGATCTGTCGGGCCTGGCAATCGGGTTCAAATAGTCCGGCCACGGCGCGCTCCTGAACAACCGCGCCGCGACGCCTGCTTGCGGCGCTCGGTCCGCGCGCCGCAATGCCCGCAAGGCGCCGACGGGTCGAACAGCTCGGCGAGCCGCGCATCCTGCAGCGCGATCGCGTCGTACAACGCGAAGGCCTCTGCGGCGCGCGGCGTGCCGATGATCTCGTCGCGCCGCAATGCGCGCGCCGCCAGCCGGTCGAGACCGTCGGCGAGGCTGGCATCCTGAACCATCACCCACGGTCCGGTCGCGGCGATGAAGTGATGCAGGCGCACGACGAAGCGGTCGGACGGGCTGGCGCCGTCGCCCCAGCGCCCGCAGATCAGGTCGATCTCTGCGCCGTGTTCGGCGACATGGCCGACCGTCCACCACGCCTGATAGGCCGCGACTGCGGCGCCGTCCGTCGAGATCGTGCCCGAGACACGGCGGCTGCTCCGGCCGCAGCACTCGCAGCGGCCTGTGACCTGATCGGCCTCCGGGCTGACCCGTAGCGCGTCTGGGTTGGTGGTGACGCCTTCCTCCGGACTAATCACGAGAGGGCATCCTGTCGGGGGCGGGTAGGGTGGCAATCTGCTGTGCCGAAGCCGCGCTGGAGGCCAGGAAACCACACCGCATCGACGCCTCCCACTGCAATCCGGCTGATCGCTCCGCAATTTCTGATTGCAGAATGTTCCCGATATGTTCGTTTTCGTCAAGCGGCATCGTCGCGGCGAAAGCCGAATACCGGTCGCGCCGAGCCCGCACCGTGTCGGCCGCCCTTGCTTGCCTCGCCGGGCGTTGCTGGCTACAGCAAGTCGCAATCACAAGCGGGTAGGACGTCCTTCTCATGAGCGACAGAGTCATCATCGCCGGCGGCGGCATTGGCGGGCTTGCGGCGGCGTTGACGCTGCATCAGATCGGCGTGCCTTGCGTGGTCTATGAGGCGGCGCGCGAGATGCGCCCGCTCGGCGTCGGCATCAATCTGCAGCCGAACGCGGTGCGCGAACTGCTCGACCTCGGCATCACCGAAGCCGATCTCGACGGCGTCGGCCTGCCGGCGAAGGAATGGGCGCTGGTCGGGCTCAACGGCAACGACATCTATGCGGAGCCGCGCGGCAAAGCCGCCGGCTATCGCTGGCCGCAATATGCGGTGCATCGCGGCCGCTTCCACATGCTGCTGCACGCGCGCGTGGTCGAGCGGCTCGGCGCCGACGCCGTCCAGCTCGGCCGCCGCGTCACCTCCTATCGCAAGACCGCGGATGGCGTCGTGGCGACGCTGGAGCATGCCGATGGCGGCAGCTCGGAAGTGACCGGCGCGCTGCTGATCGGCGCCGACGGCATTCACTCCGCGGTGCGCGCGCAGATGCATCCGAACCAGCCGCCGATCCATTGGGGCGGCGCGGTGATGTGGCGCGGCACCACTTGGGGCAAGCCGACCCGCAGCGGCGCTTCGTTCATCGGGCTCGGCACCCATCGCCACCGCGTGGTGATCTATCCGATCTCGCATCCGGATCCCGCGACCGGGCTGTCGATGCTGAACTGGATCGCCGAGGTCACGCTCGACAATGCCGAGGGCTGGAAGCAGCAGGGCTGGTTCCGGCAGGTGCCGACCTCCGAGTTCGCGCATCATTTCGACGGCTGGGTGTGGGATTGGCTCGACGTGCCGGCGATGATCCGCGAGGCCGACTCCGCTTACGAGAATCCGATGATCGACCGCGATCCGGTCGAGACCTGGCGCGACGGCCCGGTGGTACTGATCGGCGACGCTGCGCACGCGATGTATCCGACCGGCTCGAACGGCGGCACTCAGGCGATCGTCGACGCGCGCGAACTCGGCGCCGCGATGGTCGCGTACGGTGCCACCGAAGCCGCGCTGGCGGCGTTCGATGCCAAGCTGTGCGGCCCGATCTCGCAGCTGATCCTGCGCAATCGCGGCGCCGGTCCGTTCGGCCTGCTCAACCTCGTCGACGATCGCTGCGGCGGCACCTTCGACAACATCGACGACGTGATACCGCCGGCCGAACGCGCCGCCTTCATGGCCGGCTACAAGGCCGCCGCCGGTTTTGCGATCGATCATCTCAACGCTGCGCCGCCGACGATTCAGCCCGGCGCGCGGGTGAAGCTGCCGGCCGCAGCGTGAGCTGCGGCGCGACGGACTCAGCCTTCGCGGGCGTGATCGTCCGGCGTGTTGTCGTCGTTCGCGGCCCGAGGCGCGGACGTCACGGACGTCGGCTTCGCCATCTCGCGCCGGACGCGGCTGTTGATCCGAAACAGCGTGTGCACCTTGCCATCGGCGGTGGCGCAGCCGCCGCGCATGTTCGGAAGTATCAGGGTCGCTTCGCTCATCGCATCTCTCCATTCGCTGTGATGCGATACTAATCGCGACGACAATTGTCTGGTTCGCGTCAGCGTTTTGGTATGGTTAAATGAACGTTAACGTCGGCGTGCCGGCCGATCGGCGACGACTTCGTGTTCGCCGAGCAGCTTTCAGGTCGCGTTCGCGGGCGCCCGATTACCAGATGGATCTGACATGTCGATGGAAATCTACGTGCTGTCGGACCACAAGCTGAATTCGATGTCGGAATGGCAGAGCGCCATCGACGCAAGAGGCTTTCCGCTCCGGCTGTCGGCCGCGGTGCCGTTTGCGAACTGCCACGGCGCGCTGCCGGTCGTGCTTCGCGATCGGCCGTCGGCGTTCGAGTGCGATCATTGGGACGCCAAGGTGCTGATGTCCGAGACGCCGAACGTGACGTTCGAGCAGTCATGGCGATACGCGCTGGCGTTTCGCTGGGGCGGCGACATCGACGCCGGGGCGTCCGCGTATCTGGCCGCAGCCGCCTACGCCGAAGCGACGGCAGGCCTGGTGCTCGATTGCGCGGAGGGCAAGCTGATCTCGCCGGCCCGCGCCGCCGAGGTCGGCGCCGAGCTGGAGAGGAGCCGGGCGTTGATCGAGGAGGCGGTTCGGCGGGCGCTTGAGGGCTTTCGCAAGCCGTGAGCGGCGGGGGCGAGGATCTGCCGAACGCCGGTTCCTCGAGGCGTCCCGCCGCTCGCCGACGAGGCTTCGCCGGTCCCGCCGGCTGCGGCGAAGCTGCATCGGCGCGGAGCGGATCGGTGGTCGGACGGACGGGGTGAGCGCAGCGATACCCATCACCCCGGGTACGGCGTCGTTCTGATGGGTTTCGCTGGCGCTCGACCGAGCCGGCGAGGCCCTACTTCTTCAACCAGATCTTTTCGCCGGTCAGCAGATTGACCATGTACGTCGGTCCGTCCTCCTCGTCCTCATCGTCCTCATCGTCGGGGTCCGGATACTGCACCGGCGCTTCGCCGCGCGTCGCCACGACCCGCGGATACCTGACTTTGGCGATCTTGCTTCCGGCTTCGATCAGCTTGACGCGGAACAGCCATTCGTCGCCGTAGTCGAACAGGAACGTCATGGTGTGGCCGATCGCCGGAAACGCCTCGGCGACCTTGGTCTTCTTCACCGAGAGCGCACGCTTTTCGTCGGCCTCGCCGATATCGACGAACAATTCGTACATCGGGTGCTTGGTCAGCAACTGCCGGCCGGTGAGGCCGGTGTAGAAACCGAACGCGTGATCGAAATCGAAGTCGAACGCGGAGACGATCGCCCTGGCGAGGACATAAAGCGATGACGCCGCGCCGATCTCGATGTCGCGGTACACCTTGGTGTTGCCCGGCGGCGTGACATGCAGGATCAGGGTGTCGTCCGTTTTCATCGCGGCCTCCACGAGTAGCAAGTCGGATGGAATCGAATATACCGCATCGGGCGGTCATGGCAGCAGGGGTGAGCGCAGCGGATGTCGTGGTCCGGGAATGGCGATGCGGCCTGCGCCCGATCCGGCGCGCTTGGCTCATCCACGCGAGGACCTGCGACCTTCGGCGATGGTGCGCTCAGATCAATGCTGCGGGCTGCGGCCTTGCTAGGTTGCCGCCGTTGTTCTGCATTGGAGGTTGTCATGATCGCGCGTCGTCGTCTTGCTGGATTGGCTGTCGCATGGCCCGCGCTCGCCGTAGCGGCGCTGGCGCCGCCGTCGCCGGCGCGCGCCGGGGACGGCTTGGAGCCGTATGCCCCGCTGCTGGTCGAACTGCCGGGCTGGAAGGCCGGCAAGCTCGGTGGCCTCGCGATGCAGGACGGCGGCAGCCGCATCGTGGTGGCGCAGCGCGGCTACGAGCGCGGCGAGATCCATGTCAGCGTCCAGCTGCTCGCCGGCGCGCCGGCCCAGAGCCGGCTGGCGGCCGGCGGCACCGGGATGAAGACCGAGGCCAGCCACGGCCCGGCCAGCACCATCACCATCGACGGCTTCAAGGTGACGCGGACGTTCCAGGCCAGCGACAAGTCCGGCACCATCCTGATCGCGCTCGGCCCCGCCGCCGCACTGTCGCTGTCGTTCAAGGGCCTCGGCGAAGACGAAGCGCTGGCGACGGCGAAAGGCTTCGACTGGGCCGCGATGCGGGCGGCGGTGAAGTAGCGGAGAGGCGATCGTAGGGCGGATTAGCGAAGCGTAATCCGCCATCTGCGCGCGAGGTGGCCGATGCCCAACTACCGTCGTGCCTTCGTTCCTGGCGGATGCTGGTTCTTCACCGTCGCTCTGCTCGAACGCCGCAACACGCTGCTGGTCGATCACATCACCGCCCTGCGCGACGCGGTCGCGCGCACGCGGGAGCGCTTTCCGTTCGAGATCGATGCCGTCGTGGTGCTTCCAGACCATCTTCACGCGGTGTGGACTCTGCCGCCCGGCGATGCCGATTTTTCGACCCGTTGGCGGCTGATCAAGACGCATTTCGCAAAGGCACTGCCGAAAGAGGAGCGGCTGAGCGCGGTCCGCGCCAGGCGGGGCGAACGCGGCATCTGGCAGCGCCGGTTCTGGGAGCATCTCATCCGGGATGAGGCCGACTACGCGCGCCACGTCGAGTACTGCATGATCAACCCGGTGAAGCATGGGCTGGTTAGCCGTGTGCAGGATTGGCCGTATTCGTCGTTCCATCGCGACGTCCGACGCGGGGTGTTTCCGCTCGACTGGGCGGGTGATGCCGGTGTCGAAGGTGAGTTCGGCGAAGCCTAGCGTCGCCTGACCGCAGGGCGGGGCAGCCGAAGGCGTAACCCGCCGGTGGCAACGGTGTTCTCATTGAGGGAGTGACAGATTACGCTTCGCTCATCCGCCCAACCGGCCAGGAGATCGAGGATGGAATTCGACACCGACAAGATCGACGATGCGACTCTGGCGCTGCTGTATCTGACGCTGCATGACCGTACCCGCGCCTGGAAAGGCCACGACTGGGACACGCTCGACCGGCTGCACGACAAGGGTCTGATCGGAAACCCGGCCGGTAAGGTAAAGTCGGTCGTATTCACCGACGAAGGCCTCACGCGCGCCAAAGAGCTATTCGAGACGATGTTTGCGAAGAAGAAAACGTAACGCCGACGTGTGACCGTAGGGCGGGTTGGCCGAAGGCGTAACCCGCCGAGCGGCGGCTGGGCTTGCGTCCAAGTGGCGGCGGATTACGCTTCGCTAATCCGCCCTACGGGCTGAGCGTGCCCCGGAATGACGAATAGGTAGTTTGTCGGCTGTCGCGCGCAGCATCGTTGATGCTTCCAAGCGCCACTCCGCCCCCCAACCGTCATCCCCGCGTAGGCGGGGATCCAGTATCCCGGAGCGCTCGCAGCAAAGCACCGCATCGCTACAGGCGCTCTGGAATACTGGGTCGCCCGATCAAGTCGGGCGATGACGGCGTGAGTGAGGCAGGCGCCCCGCATCTCCCCGTTCTCCGATCCACATTGTCAAACAGCCACGGCTAATCGCTCTCGCGGCTCGATGAGCCCGAGTTGTGCGCCCGTCGCTATCGCAGCGAGGGGCGGGGGCGCGCCGTGCGGCGCTAAGGGTGGATCTTGTCGCGAGGGCTTGCGATCCCTCGCGCAACGCCTCACGGCGCGCCCACCGCGGCGATCTTTGGGCCGAAGGACCGTTCTTCCGGGACACAGCGAGCTTGCGGGCTTTCCCCGGCCTCCACTGTACCCGTCCAGCCTCTGAAGCGGCGGCCGCTCGTAGTAGCGGCGGACGGTGACCCTCGGCCTCCCGGGCCACGTGGCTGCGAACCACGCGACGCAGGACGCCGCCCCTCTCCCCGCCTCAAGACGCCTCCGGAGGCGCCCCTCGATGGGAGAGGTTGTGAGTATTTATTCCTAATTGACGTGCTTGTCAACGTTGATTTTTGCCGCTTGGCGGCGGGCGCATTTCCACTGCGCGTTTCGAGCGAGCGTAGGGCGGGGTTAGCCGAAGGCGTAACCCGCCGGGCGGCGGTTAGGCTTGCGTTGAGCGGGGGCGGATTACGCTTCGCTAATCCGCCCTACGGGCTACGCGTTTTCCGACCGCCGCATCGTGCAAGTCTGGTCGATCATCGACAAAGCCGCCGTCGCAGCGCAGCTCTCGTTCGGACCGTAGAGCCGGAGGGCGGATCGGCGCGGCCGTCGGGCGGGTTAGCCGAAAGGCGTCTCCCGCCGAGAGTAACGGCGCTTGCGTTGATCGAAGGGCGGATTACGCTCCGCTAATCCGCCCTTCGGGCTGACGCAGGGCAAACGGGGCGATGGGTTTCGCAAGGGCTCAAACCATCCTACGGGCTACGGGCCGTTATTCGCCCTACGGGCTTTATGACCTTGAGTTGAGGGCAGTCTATGGATTGGTTTGTTCGTTTCTTTATTGGAAGTGTGATAGTCGCCTTTATAGTGGGCGCCCTATTCTTGTTCTTTGAATTCCCGTATCAAAATTTTTCAGTTGGTTTGGCTGATTTGGCCAATCGTGGTCAGTTTGTTCAAGGTATTCTAACACTCTTTGCATTAATGGCTGCGCTGATAACTCTCTTGGTCTCAACAAGAGTAGAGAGTAGTGAGTATCGTGCTGTTCAGCAGGTCAGGCTCGATATTGTTGTGCTATTATCTGTTCTCCTCTCTCTAGTAAGAAAAGTTGGTTTTCTTCAAGCTTCCGGGGGCTTTAAGCGAGAGACGTCTACTGAAGACGAGCGTCCTCTGCAACTAGACTTATCAAAAGAGTTGGAAGCTATTCAAAGATTTATTGTCTCACCCTCATCATTTGCCGTTCTAGTCTGGATTGCGACGAAAGTTGAGCTGCGTATCAAGAGAGCTGAAAGGCGAAATGATAAAGAAACCCTAAATGAGATTCGGTACTGGAGATTATTTATGCCGTTTCTGAGTGAAATGATTCAAGATTGCCATCCGCAAACTGCAGCTAAGCGGGCGGGACACATTTTGATGTTGATGAGGTCGATCACTGATGACGATATCACGGACATCGCCTCGAATTTGAATGACCTAACTCGATCCACTAGCAACTTGAGGGAAGTCTGCGAGGCGGATATTGTGATCAAGGCAATGTTACCGGAGAAGTTCGGTGACTCTGGGGTGTGGTACGAAGAGTTTCTTGTTGTGTTGCGTGCGCTTCAGAAAAGTGGAGTGAGTGATCCGAATGTGGAATTCAACATTGAATTTTTTGCGGTCATTAGTAATGAAAAGGAGTTCGATCAGACGGCGCTCGACGAGATTGTTGCCAGAGGCGCAAATGTGCACGTGACTCCTGATACTCTGCTGAGAAAATACTGGGGCAAGATCGTTGAATTGGGTCTTGAGCAACCCGCTACCTCGTGTCTTCGTGGCATCATTGATCGCTACTAGGGCCGTGTCCCACAATTCGGCAGGTTAGATTTTTTGATAAGAATACGCTTTCTAAGCAGTTCACTCAGTCTTGACCTAACATCAACGTGACGGCCAAGCTTTCGCCCAGCCGCGTTCTTTTCGGATAGAAGGCCCGGGTCGAGCCCGGGCATGACGTTTGTGGTGTGGAGAGCCTGCCGCCTTACGACAGCGCCTTGTTGCTCTCTTTCACCTTGTCGGCGTCGAGATAGAGCTGCTCGCCCATCGATTTGAACTTCTCGCTCATCTGCGCCATGCCCGCCTTGGCGAAGGCTTCGGCGGGCAGGCCGTCTTCGAGCTTGCCGCTGATGCTCATGCCGACATTGCCGAACGAGCCGGCGCCGGCGAGGTTCAGCGCCGCCTTCTCGTTGTCGCCCAGCCCCGCCGCGTAGTCGCGCACGTCCTGGGTGATCTTCATCGAGCAGAACTTCGGGCCGCACATCGAGCAGAAATGCGCAACCTTGTGGGCGTCCTTCGGCAGGGTCTCGTCGTGGAAGGCCTGCGCCGTATCCGGATCGAGGCCGAGGTTGAACTGATCCTGCCAGCGGAATTCGAAGCGGGCGCGGGAGAGGGCGTCGTCGCGGAGCTGCGCGGCGGGGTGGCCCTTGGCGAGGTCGGCGGCGTGGGCGGCGATCTTGTAGGTGATCACGCCGGTCTTGACGTCGTTGCGGTCGGGTAGGCCGAGGTGCTCCTTCGGCGTGACGTAGCACAGCATCGCGCAGCCGAACCAGCCGATCATCGCAGCCCCAATGCCGCTGGTGATGTGATCATAGCCCGGCGCGATGTCGGTGGTCAGCGGGCCGAGGGTGTAGAACGGCGCCTCGCCGCACTCTTTCAGCTGCTTGTCCATATTGATCTTGATCTTGTGCATCGGCACGTGGCCGGGGCCTTCGATCATCACCTGGCAGCCCTTGTCCCAGGCGATCTTGGTGAGCTCGCCGAGCGTCTCCAGTTCGGCGAACTGGGCGCGGTCGTTGGCGTCCGCGATCGAGCCCGGCCGCAGGCCGTCGCCGAGCGAGAACGACACGTCGTATTTGCGCATCAGGTCGCAGATCTCGTCGAAATGCGTGTAGAGGAAGCTCTCCTTGTGATGCGCCAGGCACCACTTCGCCATGATCGAGCCGCCGCGCGACACGATGCCGGTGACGCGGCTGGCGGTGAGGTGGATGTATTGCAGCCGCACGCCGGCGTGGATGGTGAAGTAATCGACGCCCTGTTCGGCCTGCTCGATCAGCGTGTCCTTGTACAGCTCCCAGGTCAGCTTGGTCGGATCGCCTTCGCACTTCTCCAGCGCCTGATAGATCGGCACGGTGCCGATCGGGACGGGCGAGTTGCGCAAAATCCATTCGCGGGTGGTGTGGATGTTGCGCCCCGTGGACAGGTCCATCACGGTGTCGGCGCCCCAGCGGATCGCCCACACCATCTTGTCGACTTCCTCCTCGACCGACGAGGTCACCGCCGAGTTGCCGATATTGGCGTTGATCTTGGTGAGGAAGTTGCGGCCGATGATCATCGGCTCGAGTTCACCGTGGTTGATGTTGGCCGGGATGATCGCGCGGCCGCGCGCGATTTCATCGCGGACGAATTCCGGGGTGATGAACGCCGGCACCGCCGCGCCGAACGATTCACCGTCGGCCAGCGCCGCTTCGGCGCGCTCGAGCTGCTGCTTGCGGCCGAGATTCTCGCGCTCGGCGACGTAGATCATCTCCTTGGTGATGATCCCCCTGCGAGCGAATTCGTATTGGGTGATCGGCGCGTCACCGACGCCGCGCAGCGGCTGGTGATGCGCGGTGAAGGCTTTCGCCGCATGGGCGGCGCCGACATTGCCGTTGTCTTCCGGCTTGATGTCGCGGCCTTCATACTGCTCGACGCCGCCGCGCTCCTTGACCCATTCGGTGCGCGGGCGCGGCAGGCCCTTGTTGACGTCGATCACCACGTTCGGATCGGTGTAGGGGCCGGAGGTGTCGTACACCGGCAGGTTCGGTTCGCCGGCGCCTTCGCTCAGGATGATCTCGCGCAGCGGCACGCGCAGATCCGGCGCGCTCGCAGGCGTGGCGTAGATCTTCTTGGAGGAGGGCAGGGCGCCGGTGGTCACGGCGGCGCGGGTGGTCTCGGGATTGGAGCGGATATTCATGCCATCCTCCTGTTATCGGTTGTTATTCGGGCCGCTTTGTTCGGTCGTGTTGTCGGTCGGAGTGGCGAGGGCACGGTGCGTGTCGCCCTCACCCCGACCCTCTCCCGCAAGCGGGAGAAGGGGAATTAGCGCTTCGGTCGCGGCGGTGCCTCACGCACGGCCTGCTCCCTCTCCCGCGTGCGGGAGAGGGCTGGGGTGAGGGCGCCGCGGGTCGCAGCGGTCGCGTTCGTCATCACGCCTTCTCGGCGACGAAATCGAGCCAGGCGCGGACGCGGGCGTCTGGATCGGAGTTCTGCGTCACATCGCTGACCACCGCGATCGAGTCGGCGCCGGCGGCGAAGATCTCTTCGGCCTGCTCCAGCTTGATGCCGCCGATCGCGACCAGCGGGATGTTGCCGACGCGCTTCTTCCATTCGGTGATCTTCGGAATGCCCTGCGGGGCAAACCGCATCGATTTCAGCGTGGTCGGGAAGATCGGGCCGAGCGCGATGTAGTCCGGCTCGGCTGCGAGCGCGGTTTCGAGTTCGGCGTCGTCGTGGGTGGAGAGGCCGAGGGTCAGCCCGGCGCTGCGGATCTCGGCGAGGTCCGCCTCGGCGAGGTCCTCCTGGCCGAGATGCAGATGCTGGGCGCCGGCGACAATCGCGGCGCGCCAGTAGTCGTTGATGATCAGCTTGACGCTGGTGTCCTTCACCGCCGCGAGTGCGTCGGTGACGAGTTGCAGCGCGGCGCCGTCGTCGAGGTCTTTGGCGCGGAGCTGCACGGTGCCGACGCCGAGCACGGCGAGGCGTTTAACCCACGCGATGCTGTCGACGACGGGATAGAAACGGTCAGGATACGGCATGCCAGAACGGTGTCCCGATCACAGGGGTGGAGGGCGAAGCGAAATCGCGGGCGCCCATCAGCCCCGCTTCGAATCCGGTGCGGCCGGCCTCGACCGCCAGCTTGAAGCCGCGCGCCATCGCCACCGGATCTTCGGCCTTGGCGATCGCGGTGTTGAGCAGCACGGCGTTGTAGCCGAGCTCCATTGCTTCTGCGGCGTGGCTCGGCGCGCCGAGGCCGGCGTCGACCACCAGCGTGATATCAGGCAGGCGGTCGCGCAGCAGCTTCAGCGCGTCGCGGTTGGTGATGCCGCGCGCGCTGCCGATCGGCGCCGCCCACGGCATGATCACCCGGCAGCCGGCATCGACCAGCCGGAGCGCGACCGACAGATCCTCGGTGCAATAGGGAAACACCTCGAAGCCATCCTTGATCAGGATCGAAGCGGCTTCGACCAGGCCGACCACGTCCGGCTGCAGCGTGTCGTTGTCGGCGATCACTTCGAGCTTGATCCAGTTCGTGCCGAACAATTCGCGCGCCAGCTTGGCGGTGGTCACCGCGTCGCGCACGCCGCGGCAGCCGGCGGTGTTCGGCAGCACGGTGACGCCGAGTTCGCGGATCAGCGACCAGAACTGATCGCCGGCCTTGCCGCCCGCGGTCTCGCGCCGCAGCGACACCGTCACGATCTCGGCGCCGGACTCGCGGATCGAGTCCTGCATGATCGCCGGCGACGGATACAGCGCGCTGCCGATCAGCAGCCGGGAGCCGAATTCGCGATCGTAGAATTTCACCATGTTGTCAGCTCCGAGCACAACCTGCTCCCTCTCCCGCTTGCGGAAGAGGGCCGGGGTGAGGGCGACGCGAGGATTGTCGCTCCCGCTTCAGCCGTCATCCCCGCGAAGGCGGGGATCCAGTATCGCAGAGAGCTAGCGGCTGAACGCCGGCGCTCTGGGATACTGGGTCGCCCGGTCGAGCCGGGCGATGACGGCGGGGCGTGGGGCAGGCGCGGTGCTTTGCTGCGACGCTGCGCGGCCATCCTCATCCCCCCTGCCGCGGCGTCAGGATCTCGATTTCGTCGCCGGCGGTGACGGGGGTTTCGTCCCATTTGCCGCGGGGGACGACGTCGTAGTTGAGCGCGACGGCGAAGTGGCCGCCGGTGCAGTCGAGCTCGGCCATCAGCGCGGCGACGCTGGCGGACTGAACCTCGCGCTGTTCGCCGTTGATGGTCACAAGCATCGCATCACCTGATTGTCGATCTCGCCGCGCTCGACATAGGCCACCACCTTCTCGGCCAGCGACGGCGCCATCAGGAAGCCGTGGCGATACAGGCCGTTGGTGGCGACGCGGCGGTTGCCGATGGCGATCCGCGGCAGGTTGTCGGGGAAGGCGGGACGAAGCCCGGCGCCGAGTTCGACGATATGGGCTTCGCCGAACGCCGGATGCACCGCATAGGCAGCGCTGAGCAGTTCCAGCGCCGAACGCACCATCACCAGCTCGTCTTCGCTCTCGACGGTGGTGGCGCCCAGCATGAAGTGATTGTTCTGGCGCGGGATGACGTAGAGCGGCCAGCGCGGGTGCATCAGCCGCACCGGGCGCGACAGCTGCACCTCGGCGGTCTTGATCACCACCATCTCGCCCTTGACGCCGCGCAGCTCCGGGGCCTTGTCGCGGGCCGCGAGACCGCGGCAGTCGATCACCAGGCCGTCGAGATCTTCCGGCGTCATTTCCGATTCGAAATGGATGGTGCCGCCGGCTTCGATCAGCCGCTCGTGCAGGCGCGCCAGCACCAGCCGCGGCTCGACATGGCCTTCGTCGGGGAAGAACAGGCCTTCGCGGAACCGGCCGGCCAGCGCCGGCTCCAGCTCGGCGATGCCATCGGCGTCGACGCGCTGATGACCGGTGGTCATCTTGGCGAAGCGCTCGAAGTCGGCGCGGTCGCGCGGATGCGCCACCACCAGCGACCCGTTGAACACCGCGTCCGGGAATTCCTTGCGCCACATCTCCAGCGAGCGCATGCCGATCTGGCTGACCATCGGCTCGGCGCCCTCGGCCTCGCAATACGGCGCCAGCATGCCGCCCGCCCAATGGCTGGTGGCCTGTGTCATCTCGTTGTCGCCGCGCTCGTACAGACTGACCTTGCGGCCGGCGCGCGCCAGCAGCAGCGCCTGCCAAGCGCCGGCGATGCCGGCCCCGATCACCGACACCGGCGCGTCCTTGCGCAGGTCCGGCTTCTCGCTGCGCAGCGCTGCGGCGGTCAGCGCCGAAGAAGCTGAAGCCGAAGCGACTGAAGCTGAAGCAACTGAAGCCGAAGCAACGGAAGCAAATGCGGAAAGATTGGCGGATTCGGCCCCGCCGCGGCCTTCGACTGTCTGATGCATCCCTGTCCCTTCGCCGGCATGACCCGGATCAGGTTCAAAGGGTCACCGCGGTCTCTGTGCCTCGCGAATCGAAGCGGCGAGCGTGCGGTATCTCAGCTCCTCGTCGGAGCCCCCCTCGGAACGGGCTCAATGTAGGCCGATGCCTTGCCGTGTCAACGTGCCTTTGGTGCGATGCTGGTGGGCAAAGCCGCGCAGCACGCCGGGTTCCTCGCCGCCCGCGCGCGCTGCGGTGCGTGTTCCGGTTTACGCCAAATTATCCGCCGGCGTGTTGGATCGCCGCAGCCGCAACCTGCAAGCGAGCGCCGCTGCATGACCATCACTGTCGCCGACGCCAACCAGATCAGCCTCGCCAGGCCGCGGCTGTGGCCGCTGGCGATCGGGCTCGGCGTCTATGCGCTGCTGCTGATCTCCGGCGACCGGCTGCTCAATGATCCCGACACGCTGTGGCAGGTGACGATCGGGCAGTGGATCATCGACCACCGCGCGGTGCCGTGGACCGACAGCTACTCGTTCACGATGGCGGGCCAGCCATGGATCTCGACGCAGTGGCTGGCGCAGGTCGCATTCGCGGCGAGCTATCAGCTTACCGGCTGGGCCGGGCCGGTGGTGATGACGGCGGCCGCGCTCGGCGGCACGTTCTACCTGTTGGCACGGCTGCTCGGCGCCCGGCTGAACGACACAGCCACCGTGATCTTCGCCGCCGCCGCCCTGGCCCTGACCGCCCCGCACATGCTGGCGCGCCCGCACGTGCTGGCAATGCCCGTAATGCTGGCCTGGGTCGGGGCGCTGGTCGGCGCCGCGGACCGCCGCGGCGTGCCGTCATTGTGGACGCTGCCGCTGATCACGCTATGGGCCAATCTGCACGGCGGCTTCGTATTCGGCATCGCGCTGGTGGCGCCGTTCGCGCTCGATGCGGTGTTGTCTGCCGAGCGGCCGCGCCGCGTCGCGCTGCTGCTGCGCTGGGCGCTGTTCGGCGTGCTCGCGCTCGCCGCCGGATGCCTGACGCCTTACGGCTGGGATTCGATCCTGGCGTCGCGCAAGATCCTGTCGCTCGGCGAGGCGCTGAGCCGGATCGGCGAATGGGCGCCGGAGGATTTCTCCAAGATCGGCGTGCTCGAGATCACGCTGCTCGGCGGCCTCGGCCTGGCGC
>NZ_QTKI01000538.1:0-2686 GCF_010820945.1 Rhodopseudomonas sp. BR0C11 | reverse complement strand
GGTATGGGCGCCCGACGCATTGGCGTGGCAATCCTGGCCGCCGATCGAGAACGGCAGCGCCTTGCCGGCGTGCGCGTCCGCGACTCGCGCCGCAAAGCTCGCCACCAGCGTCGCCGGCGGACAGACCAACAGATCGATGCCCTGCGGCAGCCCGGCGGCGCCTTTCAGCATCGCATCGAGCTCGGCCACCGAATCCTTCAGGCCGTTCATCTTCCAGTTTCCAGCAATCAGAGGACGAACGGCGGGGACCGGCATGAGCACTCTCGCAATAAAGGGTTGAACCGTTCCGCTAGCAGAGCCGATTGCGAGACTCAAGGAGACGTGAACGCGAGCGCTGCGGCGATCCGCAGCATCGGCCGCTGCAACGGGATGGCATCTGCACCGACCGCGACATTGGCTGCGGTTGCGACGCCCCAGACGGCACTTTATGATGGATTTTCAAGCCGGCGACGCTAGTTTGCCCCCCGCGCTGACCCAGCGCGGCCGGTTCCCTCCTGACAAAAAGTGACTCCATGCTCCGAGGAATGCGCAAAGCCTCATCCAACTGGATTGGCAAGACCATCATGACGATCGTGATGGGCGTCCTGATCGTCAGCTTCGGAGTCTGGGGTATTGCCGACGTATTCCGCGGCTTTGGCCGGTCCACGCTCGCCAAGATCGGCAGCACCGAAATCTCCACCGAGCAGTTCCGCCAGACCTACAATGACCGTCTGCAGCAGATCGGCCGCCAGTTCGGCCGGCCGCTGACCCCGGATCAGGCGCGCGCGATCGGAATCGATCGCCAGGTGCTGCAGCAGACCATCGCCGAAGCTGCGCTCGACGAAGACGCGCGCAGGCTCGGCCTCGGCCAGTCCGACGCCGACACCATGAAGTCGATCCTGGAGGATCCGAACTTCAAGGGCGCCAACGGCCAGTTCGATGCCAACCGCTTCCAGCAGCTGGTCCGCCAGTTCGGCTTCACCGAGCAGCGCTATCTCGCTGAGCAGCGCCGCGTCGCGCTCCGCCGCCAGATCGCCGGCAGCCTCACCGCCGGCCTCGAGCCGCCGAAGACGCTGATGCAGGCGCTGAGCCAGTTTCAGAACGAAGAGCGCGCGATCGACTATTTGAAGCTGACCGACGCGCAGGCCGGCACCATCCCGGCGCCCTCGCCCGCCGACCTCACCGCGTTCTACGACTCGCACAAGGCGCAGTTCCGCGCCCCCGAGTATCGCAAGATCTCGTTCCTGGTGGTGACGCCGGAATCGATCGCCAAGTGGGCCGAGGTGTCGGACGCCGACGCGCAGAAGCTGTTCGAGCAGCGCAAGGACAAGCTGTCGACGCCTGAGAAGCGCCAGATCCTGCAGATCGTGTTCCCGAACGTCGAAGAGGCCCAGGCGGCGCGCGCCAAGATCGCCAGCGGCACCAGCTTCGCCGACCTCGCCAAGGAGCGCGGCGTCAAGCCGGCCGATCTCGATCTCGGCTTGGTCAGCCAGTCGGAGATGCTCGATCAGAAGGTCGCCGCAGCCGCATTCGCGCTGCCGCTGAACGAAGTCAGCCAGCCGGTGCACGGACAGTTCGGCACCGTGCTGCTCGAAGTCACCAAGATCGAGCCCGGCAAGCAGCCGGACTACGCCAGCGTGGCGGCCAGCCTGAAGCGTGACCTTGCGCAGGAACGCGCCCGCAAGCAGGTGCAGGAGTTGCACGACAAGATGGAAGACGCGCGCGGCGGCGGCGCCAGCGTGGTCGACGCAGCCAAGCAGCTCGGCCTCACCGCCGTGACGGTCGACGCGATCGACCGCGCCGGCCGCGGGCCGGACGGCGCATCGGTGGCGGCGATCCCGCAAGGGCTCGAACTCGCCAACGCCGCCTTCAACAGCGAGCCGGGCGTCGACAACGACGCGATCAGCTTCCAGAACGGCTACGTCTGGTACGACATCCTCGGCATCACGCCGTCGCACGAACGGCCGCTCGACGAGGTCAAGGACAAGGTCGAGGCCGGCTGGCGCGCCGAGCAGGTCACCGAGAAGCTGCGCAAGCTCGCGGCCGAGCTGGTGCAGAAGCTGCAGGGCGGCGCCAAGCTCGCGGACGTCGCACCGGCCGGCGTCACCGTGCAGACGGCCTCCGGCATCAAGCGCGAAGGCGCCGACGGCGGCCTGCCGAACACGGTGGTCGACGCGGTGTTCCGCACCGCCAAGGACGGCGCCGGCCAGGTTCAGGGTGGCAGCGCCACCGAGTGGTACGTGTTCCGCGTCACCGGCGACACGGTGCCGACCGCCGACCTCAACGCGCCGCAGATGCAGCAGTTGAAGGACAATCTGGTGCAGCGGCTGCGCGACGAACAGGTCGGCGAGTACATCGCCTGGCTGGAGAAGGACATCGGCACCAAGGTCAATCAGGAAGCGGTGGCGCAGGCAACGGGGGCGGCGGCGAACTGACGGCGCAATGCCGGCGTTTCGTCACCGAAAGGGACAATGGTTGATTTCAAATCGATTATCGCAAAGGTCGCGACCGGCGCGACGCTGACGCGTGACGAAGCCACCGACGCTTTCGACGCGATGATGTCCGGCGACGCGACGCCGTCGCAGATGGGCGCGCTGCTGATGGGCCTCAGGGTCCGCGGCGAAACCGTCGACGAGATCACCGGCGCGGTGACCACGATGCGGTCCAAGATGCTGCCGGTCTCGGCGCCGGCGGACGCGGTCGACAT
>NZ_QTKI01000537.1:0-2690 GCF_010820945.1 Rhodopseudomonas sp. BR0C11 | reverse complement strand
GAGGTCGAGCCGGGCGGCGCCGCCGCAGGCGAGCAGCTGGTCCAGCGGGGCGAACAGCTCGCGCAGCGGTGATTGCGGCCGCAGGGCCGGATCGATCGCCGGCCGGCTGTCCGCCGGGCGGATGAGACTTCCGGGATGGGCCATCGCTCGCTTACCTCGCCCGGCGCTGATCCGTCGCGCCGAGAGGCGGCGACGGTGGAACCTCACCAATCTGTAAACGGGCTTGGTTAATGCCGGCTTTACCAAGACCTCGTGCGGTTACGGGTAGGGGCAGGCGGGCCGGGGCTAATGCCTTGAAATGCAAACGGCCGGCGCCTTGGGAGGCGCCGGCCGCGACAATGGGGTCGGAGACGGTCAGGCCGCGCGGACCGAATCCAGGAAGTTCGAGACTTCGACCTTCAGCCGGGTGGAGTCGCCGGACAGCGACTTCGCCGCCGCAAGCACCTGGGACGAGGCCGCGCCGGTCTCGGTGGCGCCGCGCTGCACATCGGTGATGTTCGACGACACCTGCTGGGTGCCGAGCGAAGCCTGCTGGACGTTGCGGGAGATCTCCTGCGTCGCCGCGCCTTGCTCCTCGACCGCGGCCGCGATCGTCGACGAGATCTCCGACATCTTGGCGATGGTCTCGCCGATCTCCTTGATGGCCGCCACCGACTGGTCGGTCGCCGCCTGGATGCCGTTGATCTGCAGCGTGATCTCGCCGGTGGCCTTGGCGGTCTGCTCGGCCAGCGCCTTGACCTCGCTGGCAACGACCGCGAAGCCGCGGCCGGCTTCACCGGCGCGCGCCGCCTCGATGGTGGCGTTGAGCGCCAAGAGGTTGGTCTGACCCGCAATGGTGCTGATCAGTTCGACCACGTCGCCGATCCGGGACGCCGCCTTGGCGAGCTCTTCGACCCGGCCGTTGGTCTGGCGCGCCTGGTCGACTGCTTCGTGGGCGATCCGGGCGGATTCCTGGACCTGGCGGCTGATCTCGTTGACCGACGAGGACATCTCCTCGGTCGCCGACGCCACCGACTGCACGTTGGTCGAGGCTTCTTCGGAGGCCGCGGCCACGGCGGTCGCGAGCTCCTGCGATTGCTCGGCGGTGCGGGTCAGCGTAGTGGCCGAAGCCTCCAGTTCGTCCGAGGCCGCTGAGACGGTCTCGACGATCTCGCCGATGGCGCGCTCGAACGCTTCGGCGACCTGGTTGGCGTGAGCCCGGCGCTCGGCCTCGGCGCGCGCTTCCATCTCCTGCCGCTCGCCTTCGAGCCGCCGGCGTTCCTGCGCGTTGACCTTGAACACTTCGACGGCTTCCGCCATCTCGCCGATTTCGTCGTGGCGGCCGATGCCCGGCACCTCGATATCGATGCGACCGCCGGCCAGATCCTTCATCGCGCCCGTCATCGCCTGGATCGGCTTGGTGATCCGCCGCGCAATGAACACCGACACAGCGATGGTGATCAGCAGCACCAGGGCGGCCGCGATCAGCGAGTGCTGCATCGCGTTCCAGGTTTGGGCGTCGAGGTCGTCGATATAGACGCCGGTGCCGATCACCCAGCCCCACGGTTCGAAGCCGGTCACGAAGGTCAGCTTCGGCTGGGGCTTGTCGGAGCCCGGCTTCGGCCAGACGTAGTCGACGAAGCCGCTGCCGCTGCGGCGAACCGTGTTGACCATCTCGGCGAACAGCATCTTGCCGTTCGGGTCCTTGGCGCTGGATTGATCCTGCCCGATCAGCTGCTTGGCGATCGGATGCATGAGCATTTTGCTCTGCATGTCGGTGATGAAGAAGTACTCGTTGCCGCCGTAGCGCAACTTGGCGATCCGCGCCTGGGCGCGCTTCTGCGCTTCGTCGGTGCTGATCTCACCGCGCTGCGCGGCGTCATGTTCGTCCTTGACGAAGCTGACGGCCAGTTCGGCGAGATGTCTGAGCTCGATCTGTTTCTGTTGCTGCAGGCCGGTCGCCAGCTCGCGGGAATCCAGCAATGTGAGGCCGAGAAGGCCGATAAAACCGAGGCCGATCAGCAAGTAGATGCGTCGGCCGATAGTCAAGTGCAGTCGAGACAGCATTAATCGAGCTCCAAAATAACGACGTGCGGCCGGCTTCGCAGCCAGTCCGTGCGCAGTGCAATTTCCGATGGGTGCTCACAGGCCGCTCGCGCCCTGTGTCTTGCCTTATGTCTCTCTCGAAGATCGCATCGACAACGGATGCTGATCGGACCGGACTCGTCGGACGCGCGTGCGCAACGCCTGACGAATTCGGATGAGGAGACGTCCTGTGTCACCCAAGGGTATCAGCAGGTCTGGCCGTTGCGACGAATAGGTAGCAGAGCCAGTATTTCCACAAACCATGCGATCCAAACACTATCGTTTTAGTAAAGACGGGCCTCAACTAATAAGAGTGCTACTCAACTCCAGCTTGAGAATGGTGCGGAATTCTACACAAGGATACCGTAGGTGAGTGGTCCATACCTCGGTATTCTACGAAGTGATACTTTTGGCCGCACAACCCTCGTGACCTCCCGAAGGAAATCCCTCTTGGCTCCGTATTCACGACATCGGCCCGGTTCGCCGGGCCAAACTTCGACCAGGGAAGGATGTCGTGATGCGCAAACCGATCAGGACTGCGGCGCTCGCCGTCTCTGCAACACTGGCCTTCGCCGGCTCGGCCGCGATCGCGGCGCCGCTGGCGCCCGTGCGCCCGTCTGCGGCGG
>NZ_QTKI01000536.1:0-2691 GCF_010820945.1 Rhodopseudomonas sp. BR0C11 | reverse complement strand
CCCCTCGCCGCTGCGCGCACGGTCGTAACCGTCGCTGTCGATCGCCAGCACCGCCATGCCGGGCGGCAGATCGCAGGAGGCTTCGTTGAAAGTGTCGGCGGTGTCGTCGCAGATCAGCGCGAGTCTTGCTTCCGCGTTGCTGCAGATCCAGGCGACCTCCTTGCCGTGCAGCTTGGCGTTGATCGGGATCGCCACCGCGCCCGCCCACCAGATGCCATACAGCGCTTCGAGATAGCGCGTGCAATTATGCGCGAACAACGCGACGCGATCGCCGGGCGCGATGCCGTAATCGCGCACCAGCGCCGCTCCGAACGATGCCGCACGCGACGCGAACGTGGCGTAGTCGGCATCGACCGTGGTGCCCGTCAGCAGCGCCGGAGCGCCCGGCCGCAGCCGGGCGCTCGCAGCAAGCCATTCCGCCAGATTCATCCGCCGCCCCCCCGGCTATTGGTTACTTGGCCGGTTCGAGCACCGACACGTAATTGGCCACCGCCGCGCCGCCCATATTGAAGATGCCGGCGAGCTTGGCGTCCTTGATCTGCATGCCCTCCGGCGCCTGGCCGAGCAGCTGCATCGCGCTCAGCACGTGCATCGACACGCCGGTCGCGCCGATCGGATGACCCTTGGCCTTGAGACCGCCGGACGGATTGATCGGCAGCTTGCCGTCCTTCTGGGTCCAGCCCTCCTTGATCGCGCGGGCGCCCTGCCCCTTCGGCGTCAGGCCCATCGCTTCGTATTCGATCAGCTCGGCGATGGTGAAGCAATCGTGGGTCTCGACGAACGACAGATCGTTCAGCGTGACGCCCGCCTGCTCCAACGCACGCTGCCAGGCCACGGTGCAGCCCTCGAACTGCAGGATGTCGCGCTTGGACATCGGCAGGAAATCCTGCGCATGGCCGCGGGCGCGGATGTTCACCGCCTTGCCCATCGCCTTGGCGTTCTCGGCAGACGTCAGCACCAGCGCCGCGGCGCCGTCGGACACCAGCGAGCAATCGGTGCGCTTTAACGGACCGGCGACGAACGGGTTCTTCTCGCCTTCGGCGCGGCAGAACTCGAAGCCGAAATCCTTGCGCATCTGCGCATAGGGATTGGCGACGCCATTGTGGTGGTTCTTGGCGGCGATCATCGCCAGCGCGTCGGACTGGTCGCCGTATTTCTGGAAGTACTTTTGGGCGATGATGCCGAACACACCGGCAAAACCGGCCGGGGTGTCGCCGTCTTCCGGCAGTAAGAAGCGCGCAGCAGATTCTTGCCGATCTCAGGCCCCGGGGTGCGGGTCATCTGCTCGACACCGACCACCAGTACGACCTTGGCGGCGCCGGATTCGATCGCGCGGATGCCCTGATGCACCGCGGCGGACCCGGTGGCGCAGGCGTTCTCCACCCGGGTCGCCGGCTTGAACCGCAGCGCCGGATCGGCCTGCAGCACCAGCGAAGCGGTGAAATCCTGCGGCGAGAAGCCGGCATTGAAATGTCCGAGCACGATCTCGTCGACGTCGCCCGGCGCAATCCCGGCGTCGGCGATCGCCTCAGTTGCGACGCGGACGATCATGCTTTCCACGGTTTCGGCGTCGAACTTGCCGAACGGCATATGCGCCCATCCAACGATGCTGGCAGTCATGGCGTTTTCTCCTCGAAGGTCGATGAAACTCGGACCTGGATTTATTATAGGATGACCATCAGATAAAGACATCCCCGCTCACGGAATGGTGGCCGGGCGTGGCACGAAGGGCGGGCGCCGGCCCATCCGCGTCATTGCGAGCGCAGCGAAGCAATCCAGAGACCGTGCACGGAGCTGGATCGCTTCTCGCGGAGCCTGTGGCTGGACGGCGCGAAGCCCCGATCCGGGTGCTCCTTGCAATGACGGTGCGGGGCAAGGCGATTACTTCACGAACTTGCCGTCGAGCTCGTCCTCGATATGGATGCGGATGATGTCGTCGAAGGTCTTTTCGGCGGTGGTGAAGCCGAGCTTCAGCGCGCGGTCGGTCGAGAAATTGCGCGGCCAACCGGCGACAATGCCGATGATGGTCGGATCCGGCTCGCGCTTGATCCGGGCGGCCACAGCTTTGCCGGCAACGCGCTCCAATGCGGCGATCTGCTCGCCGACCGTGGCGGGCAGCCCCGGCATCGACAGGCTGCGGCGCGGCCCCATCGCGGCGGTGTCCATGGTGGCGGCGTGAATCAGGAAGCCGACCGCCGAGCGCGGCGAAGCGTGCCAGTGCATCACCTCGTCGGACACCGGCAGCACCGCCTCCTCGCCATTCAGCGGCTCGCGGATGATGTTGGAGAAAAATCCGGACGCCGCCTTGTTCGGCTTGCCGGGGCGGACGCAGATCGTCGGCAGGCGGATGCCGACGCCGTCGAAAAAGCCCTTGCGGGTGTAGTCGGCGATCAGGAGTTCGCAGATCGCCTTCTGGGTGCCGTAGCTGGTCAGCGGCGCCGACAGGAATTCATCGCCGATCTTATCCGGGAACGGCGCGCCGAACACCGCGATCGACGAGGTGAACACCAGCCGCGGATGATAGTCGTCGCCCTCGGCGCGGATCGCATCGATCAGATGCTTGGTGCCGTCGAGATTGATCCGGTAGCCCTTGTCAAAATCCGCCTCGGCTTCGCCCGAGACGATTGCCGCCAGATGGAAGATCACCTCCGGCCGATGCGCCACCAGCGCCGCCGCCTGACCCGGCCCGGC
>NZ_QTKI01000535.1:0-2712 GCF_010820945.1 Rhodopseudomonas sp. BR0C11 | reverse complement strand
AAGCGCGCGCGAACGGAAGGTGGGCATCAATACAGGCTCCTTGGGATTTTCGATTCTTCTTGTGTGGACGTCGAGGTCCAGAGCCGATTGAACACGCTTCTCGCGTATGCAGCAACCAAAAGCGGAATTACAACCGCACTGCGGCAGGCCGCCAAATGCCGCAGGGCGATAAATATAGAGGCTGCGTGGGAGGGGCGACGGCGCGGCTTAGTTGCGAAGTTCGCCGCCGATCACCGGGCCGAACAGTTCCCAATGGTCACCGGAGAACCGCATCATCCGGAGCTGCTCGATCGGATGGAAGTCGTCCGCAGCGGTGCTCACCGTGATGCCCGGCAGCAGGGTGTCGGGTGCGTAGCCCTGAAGGCTGGCGGCCTGCTTCATGATGTTGGCACGGCTGAGATCGTCGCCGGCGCGGCGCAGCACTTCGGCGAGGCATTGCGCCGCGCCATAGCCGTAGGCCACCGAATTGTCGCCGCGGTCGACGTCCGGTGCATAGGCGTCGAGGAAGGCGTGGAACCGCTTCATGCCCGGATCGTCGCGCCACTGCGGATCGGCCGCGTCCTTGTTATAGGCGGCCGACACCAGCCCCTGGGCGGCGTCGACGCCGGCGGGCCGGATCACCGCGGCGATCGAGGCCGACACCAGCGCCTGCACATACAGCGGATGCCACTCCAGCGTGGCGGCGGCGCGGATGCTCTGGGCGGCGAATTTCGGCGTGGTGATCGAGACGAACACGTCGGCGCTCGAGGCCTTCATCCGTGCCACATGGTTGTCGACCGACGGCTCGGTGACCTCGTAGCTCTCTTCTGCGGTGATCATCGACGTGGCCCGATCGCCGAACCCGTCCTTTAGGCCCTTGAGCAGATCGCGGCCGAGATCGTCGTTCTGGTACAGCACCGCGATCCGTGCGGTCGGCTTGGTGGTCAGGATGAACTTGGCATAGACCCGGCCTTCGGTCTGGTACGGCGGCTGCCAGCCCATCGTCCAGGGAAATGCCTTGGGATCGCCGAACCGGGTCGCACCGCTGGCGGCGAACAATTGCGGCACCTGCTTGAGGTTGAGATATTTCTGGATCGCGGCGTTGGACGGCGTGCCCATTGCGCTGAACACCATCAGCACCTCGTCGCGCTCGACCAGCTTGCGCACCTGCTCGACCGCCTTGGCGGGATTGTAGCCGTCGTCATACGAAATGAACTCGATCTGCCGGCCGTTGATGCCGCCCTGATCGTTGATCATCCTGAAATAGGCCTGCTCGATCCGGCCGACGATCGAATAGGCGGATGCCGGTCCCGAATACGGCATCAGATTGCCGATGCGGATGGTTGCGGCGCCTGTCCCCGCAGGGTTCTCGGCGCGGGCCGGAGAGGCGAAGGCGAGAACGGCGGCGGACAGCGCCAGCAGCGCGCCTCGGCGCGCACGGCAAAAGCTCAAGGATGACATGGCTCGATCGGATCGTGGGCGCGCGCAGGCCGCGGCGCACTTCGTTGGCGTCCTGCATACGCCCGCCATGCCTTTCGGGACACCCTCCGATCGGGCAACAGCTCCGCTGACGGTGCAGGGGCCCGCAACGCCATAGAGCGGGCAAAGAAAAAGCCCCTCGCGAACGGGTCGCGAGGGGCTGGCAGTGGTCGGTGCGGGCGGGTTATGCCCGCCGGCCGAGTTTGTGCACCCAGTTCTGCACCGTGTAGGCGATCTGCCGCGAGCCGTGCGGCAGCAGGAAGATGATCAGGACGAGGATCACGCCGAACACCGCGCCGGACAGGCCTTTGGAGAAGCCTTCCGCGATGTTCGGCACGAACACGATGAACGCCGCACCGACGATCGAGCCCGGCAGCCAGCCGACGCCGCCGACCACCCTGCCGAGGAACAGCGCGATCGCGAGCTGGATGGTGTAGCTGTCCGGCGCGACGAACTGCACCGCGATGGCGCCGAGGCCGCCGGCGACGCCGGTGATGCCGGCGCTGATGCCGAACGCCAGCGTCTTGTAGCGCGCCACGTCCACGCCCATCGCCGAAGCCGCGATTTCGTTGTCGCGGATCGCCATCATGGCCCGGCCGGAGCGCGACTTCAGCAGGTTGACCGAGGCGACGTAGATCGCCATCGAGACCACCAGCACGAAGTAGTACAGCCACATGTCCTGGGACATCGGCAGGCCGAACGGCGCGTCTGGCTTGGTGATGACCAGACCCTGGACGCCGCCGGTCCAGTGCTCGAAGTAGTGCAGCTTGAGCAGCTGCGGCATCGCGGTGGCGAGCGCGAAGGTCGCGAGCGCCAGATAGATGCCGCTCAATCGCAGCGCCGGCAGGCCGAACAGATAGCCGCAGATGAAGCAGATCGCGCCGGAGATCGGCAGCGTCAACGCATAGTTGACGCCGAAGTTCTCCATCAGGATCGCCGAGGTGTAGGCGCCGACCGCGTAGAACGCGCTCTGGCCGAGCGAGAACTGGCCGGAGCCGCCGGTCAGGATGTTCAGCGCCAACACGGCGATGGCGTAGATCAGAACCATCGTCATCTGGAAGATGATGAAGTTCTTGGCGACCAGCGGGGCGAGACACAGCAGCAGCACCACCACGACCGAGGCGGTGTTGCCGAGCGCCATGTACTTCTTCGGCGTGGTCTCGACCGGTTGGGTATCGTTGACGATTTCCTGGAGTGCGCTCATGTTCAGACTCGCTTGACGAAGGTGCGGCCGAACAGGCCCAGGGGTTTCCC
>NZ_QTKI01000534.1:0-2721 GCF_010820945.1 Rhodopseudomonas sp. BR0C11 | reverse complement strand
GACAAGAAGATGTTCGGCATCGACGCCAACCAGCAGTCGACCGCCGGCTACAACGGCGTGATGGTGTTCGCGCATTTCGCCAAGAAGGCTGGCAAGACGCTCACCACCGAGTCGCTGATGACCGCGCTGGAATCCGGCGAGACCTTCGATGATATTTTCGGCGGCGCCCCGATCAGCTTCTCCAAGGACAACCACCTCGGCGTCTCGGCGGCGGTGATCGGCCAGATCAAGGACGGCCGTTGGACGACGATCGCCAAAAACCAGTCCTACAAGACCGAGAAATAATCTCGGCGCATCGCCTCAAACGCAAATGCCCGGCTCGCGCCGGGCATTTTTCTTTGGGGATTGGCAGATACCAATCGCTTTCCTCGTCATTGCGAAGAGCGAAGCGACGAAGCAATCCAGCGTCGTGCATGGAGCCTTGATGGCTTCGCTTCGCTCGCAATGACGATGGTTGCTGTCCCTACAGCCCCAGCACCAGCTTGCTGATGATGTCGCGCTGGATCTCGGAGGTGCCGCCGAAGATGGTGTAGGCGCGGCCGTTGAGATGGGTCGGCATCACGGCGAGTTCGTCTTCGGGAATCGCCGGCGGGGCGTTGAGGCGGTGCAGCGGACGGGTCGGTTCGACATAGAGGCCGTCATTGCCGATCACGTCGACCGCGAGCCGGCTCACTGCCTGGTAGATCTCGCTGGTCCGCAGCTTGAGGATCGACGACACCGCGCCGGGGTTCTGGCCGTTCTGCAGCGCGGAGAGCACGCGCAGCTCGGTCATTTCCAGCGCGTCGATATCGACCTCGGCCTCCGACATCCGGATCGCGATGTCGGGATCCTCGATTGCCCGTCCGGTCGCGTCCGACTCGGCGAACGCCGCCGCCCGATGCAGCGCCTTGCGGAGCTTGGCCGAGGCGATGCCGGAGCCGCGCTCGAATTCCAAGAGATACTTGCCGTAGGTCCAGCCCTTGCCTTCCTCGCCGACCAGGTTCGACGCCGGAATCCGGACGTCGTCGAAGAACACCTGATTGACCTCGTGGTCGCCGCCGATCGTCAGGATCGGCCGGATGGTGATCCCGGGGCTCTTCATGTCGATCAGCACGAAGCTGATGCCGTCCTGCTGCCGTGGCTCGTCGCTGGTGCGCACCAGCGCGAACATCATGTTGGCGTTGTGCGCGTGGGTGGTCCAGATCTTGGTGCCGTTGATGATGTACTCGTCGCCGTCGCGGACCGCACGGGTCTTCAGCGACGACAGGTCCGAACCCGAGCCCGGCTCGGAATAACCCTGGCACCAATAATCCTCGCAGGACAGTATTCGCGGTAGGAAGTAGTTCTTCTGCTCCGGCGAGCCGAAGCCGATGATCACCGGCCCGACCATCTTGACGCCCATCGGCGTCGGGGAAGGCACGCCCGCGTGCGCGCATTCGGTCTCGAAGATCCAGCGCTGCGCCGGCGTCCAGCCGGGGCCGCCATATTCGACCGGCCAGCCCGGGGCACCCCAGCCCTTGGCATTGAGCGCCCGCTGCCACGGCACGCCGGCCTCCGGCTCGGAGAACACCGAAGCGTTGAGTGATTCCGCCCGCTTCATGTCGGGCGTCAGATTGGCCGCGATGAAGTCGCGGACCTCTTGCTGAAAGGCGAGCTCGGCGTCGCCGAAGGTCATGTCCATGTCGATGCCTCGCTTTTGTTAGATCGGCCGGCCGCTGAGCGCGGCGTGGCGGCGATAATGGTGGGTGCTGCCGCCGAACAGGGTTTCGAACGCCAGCAGGCGTTTGAAGTAGGCGCCGACGTCGAGCTCCTCAGTGACGCCCATGCCGCCGTGAAGCTGCACCGACTGCTCGGCTACGAAGCGCGCACCTTTGCCGATCTTGGCCTTGGCGCCGGAACAGGCACGGCCGCGCTCGGCAGCGTCCGCCTCGGCCTTCAGCGCGGCACGCAGCGCCATCGAACGGGCTTCATCAACCTGCACCGACATGTCGGTGAGACGATGCCGCACCACCTGATTGGCGGCGAGCGGACGGCCGAATTGCTTGCGCACCTTGGTGTAGTCGAGCGTCTTGTCGGTCAGCGTCTGCATCATGCCGACCGCTTCGGCCGACATCGCAGCGAGGGCGCGATCGACCACCGCCTCGACCGCCGGATATGCGTCGACATCGCCTCCGAGCATGGCATCGGCCGGCACCCGCACGCTTTGCAGCTTGAGATTGCAGGCGCGGCCGCCACCAAGCCGCGGATAATCAGCGAGTGTCAGCCCGGCTGCATCGCGCGGCACCAGGAACAGCCGCAGCGAGCCGTTGCCGTTGTTGGCCAGCCGCGCCGAAACGATCAGCTGATCGGCCGACGCGCCGTCCAGCACCGCGACCTTGGCGCCGTCGAGCACGTAAGCGTCGCCGTCCTTGCGGGCGGTGGTATCGACACGCGACAGATCCGCACGCGCCGCGCGTTCGGCATGCGCGAAGGCGAGCCGCAACGTGCCGTCCGCGACCTGCGGCAGCAGCGCCGCCTTCTGCTCGTCGCGGCCGTGTTCGGCGACGAGGCCGGCGCCGAGTACCACGGTCGACAGATACGGCTCGCTGACGAGGCCGCGGCCGAATGCTTCCATCAGGATGCCGACTTCGATTGCGCCGCCACCGATGCCGCCATGGGCTTCCGGCAGCGGCAGCGCCAGCCAGCCGAGATCGGCGAACTGCTTCCAGATCGCTTCGCTGAAGCCATACGGCTCCTTGGCGT
>NZ_QTKI01000533.1:0-2723 GCF_010820945.1 Rhodopseudomonas sp. BR0C11 | reverse complement strand
GGTCCGGCGGGGCGAGCCGCGCGCGCAGATCGTCCCAGTCGTGAATGGTGTGAACCTGCTCGTAGCGGATGATCTTTTCGAGGATGTTGGCGGGCGTCGTCCAGTCGATCCGCTGCAGCACCAGAAACCCCCGATTGAACCACGACGTGAACAGATGCACGAAGTCATCGTCGACGTGACGCAGCTGCGGATGCGCGGCGATGCGGGCCAGCACCGCCTCGCGCATCTTCACCAGCGCGGCAGTACCGCCCGGCGCGTGATTGAGGCGGCGGATCAGTTCCTGCCGGCGCGGCTCGGCCGCGCGGAGCAATTCGCCGGTCGCCTCGGCCGAGGCGTCGGCACGAAACGCTTCGATCGCGGCGTTGAGTTCGGCGAGGTCGGGCCCGAACTGTTCGGCGAGGGCATCGAGAAACGCCAGCTTGTCCTCGTCGTCAGCAGCCTCGTAGCCGGCGAGCAGTGACGCAGCGAGCGCGACGCCGGATGCTTCACCGCGCCGCGACAGCAGCGTCTCGCCGAGCGCGATCAGTTCGTCACCAGACATCGGCTGTGAGCTGGCCAGCCCGAACAGGCTGCGGCCGCGCTCAGTGAGGCTGTTGAACAGGCCGCCGAGAAACTCCGAAGCGCGGTCTGCGGTGGTGGCTATCGGCATCAGCTTCATCCCCAGGCTTGCGACATCGTCGCTTCACGTACGAAGCGCGGTACGTCACAACCATAGACGTTCCGGACAACGCCTTCCAGACGCATGAGCAGGACGATGGTTTCGCCACGGCTTCGTGACCGGGCCGGAAGGGATGTCGCTGGGTGCGCCGAGGATCGCTGCCGGCTAATTCGCCAGCACTTCGGCGGTGACGTCCTCGACATTGTGCAGCAGGCACATCAACTTGCCGTCGGCGTCGCGCACCGGGGTGTTGATCGACTGCCAATAGCGCTCGACGAACACGCCCTCGGCGTTGCGGACATCGTAGCGCTGGACGGCGAGCGCGTGCGGCTGGCCGGTCTCGACCACGGTCCGCAGTGAGTTGTAGACATTGCTCACGCCGTCGGCGGTCTCAACCGCCGGATTGTCTGGGAAGATCTCGAACAGAGGTTGGCCGACGATGCTATCGCGCGACGTGAAGGTGGCGCGCGCATAGGCGTCGTTGATGTCGATGATCTTCAGGCCCGGCCCGGCATCGATCAGCATGTAGGGATGCTCGGACGCATCGAAGCTGGCGCGGATCTGCGCCAGCACCGAATGAAGATCGCCGCCACGATTGCGATACGCCAGCGGCGACAGATCGGCGCCGGAGATCTGCGAATGCAGCAGCGCCAGTTCGCGCTTGGCCGACGACAGCAGGCCGAGCAGCGTCCGGCGCAGCTTCTCATCCTCGGCCGTCTCGAGCAGCTTTTGGAAGTGCGCGATATTCTGTTCACAGACGAAGCGTTGCATCGACCGCTCTCCGTCTTCCGGGAGTGTCGGCTCTTCTGCTACGCCAGATTGCGAGTATGTCAATACCGCTAACGGTTCCCTAGCGACCCAGGGCGGTCGCTTCGCTCACCTTGGCGAACCGCTCCAGCGTCAGCACCGCATCGGCAAAACTCTGCGCGCGACCGTCCAGCACCGGACGGGCGAGCTGCAGGAATTTCTGCGTCATCGCCTGGTCGCTCGGGAACGAGTTCGGCTCGCCGGACGGATCGGCGTAGATCCGTTCATGCACGCCGTCCTCGGTGGTGATCGACACGCGGGCGCCGAACGGATGGGTTTTGCCTTCGAGCCGTTCGTCGCGCACCACGTCGAATTTGTCCGCGAGCGCATCGATCGCCGGATCGCCAAGCCGCGTGTAGTCGTCCCAGCCGAAGCTGCCCTGCTCCAGCGCCAATGCGCCAGTGAAGAACATCGAGAACTGACCGCCGACGATTGAGCGCGGATGCCGCTTGGTCGGTGCGTCGCCGGTGAGCGTGATGCCGTTCTTGTGCAGCCCGACTTCGACCCGGGTGATTTGCGCCGGCGTCAGATTGTGCTCGCGTCGCATCGCGATCAGCGCGTCGATCGCCGCGTGAGTGTAGCGACAGCTCGGATACGGCTTCACGCCGATCTTCATGGTCTCGTAAACGCTGCCGAGGTCGGCGACCGCTTTGTCATGATGCGGCGTGTCGGTGTAGCCGACCAGCAGGCCGTGGATGCCTTCGACCGACTCGGTCGAGCCGATGAAGCCGTTCTTCGCCAGCGTCGCGGCGATCACGCCGTTCATCGCGGCGGCGCCGACCTGATAG
Organism: Rhodopseudomonas sp. BR0C11; assembly: GCF_010820945.1. Taxonomy (NCBI): domain Bacteria; kingdom Pseudomonadati; phylum Pseudomonadota; class Alphaproteobacteria; order Hyphomicrobiales; family Nitrobacteraceae; genus Rhodopseudomonas; species Rhodopseudomonas sp. BR0C11. Next base: position 470 of record NZ_QTKI01000533.1, on the reverse strand, counting down.
CGCTTATTCCACGCACCGTTGACCAGGAATTGCAGCGAGCCTGCGGCTTGGCTGCCGGAGACGCCGAACGCCGCAACGATCTGATCCTGCGACAGTCCGAACAGCTTGGCGGCGGCGGCCGCGGCGCCGTAGGTGCCGGCGGTTGCGGTGGGGTGGAAGCCGCGCGCGTAGTGCGAGGTCGGATCGAGCGCGTTGCCGAGCCGGCAGCACACTTCGTAGCCGGCGACGATCGCGGTCAGCACGTCGCGGCCCGAGGCGCCGACCAGTTCGCCGACCGCGAATGCGGCGGGTACCACAGGGGCCGAGGGATGCAGCGAGGAGTCGGCATGGGTGTCGTCGAAATCGAGCGAATGACCGAGCGCGCCGTTCAGCAGCGCCGCCACCGCCGGGGTCCAGCGCTTGTCGTCGCCGAACACCGTAGAGTCGCCGGCTCCGTCGAGCGATAGCGCCTGCAGCATCTGCAGGATCGA
>NZ_QTKI01000532.1:0-2732 GCF_010820945.1 Rhodopseudomonas sp. BR0C11 | reverse complement strand
CCCTAGGAATCAGGCAGCCGCGCCGGTATGGTGCGCTGCACTGTTAGTTGCCCTCCGCTGTCAGCAAAGGTGAGCTGAATGTCCGACCACGTGGTTCCCCACTTCCAGAACGATGCCGGCGTTGCGACGATCGAAATCGGTTCGCGGGAATTTATGTGCGTCGGCGCCGCCCCTCCGTTCGATCATCCGCACGTGTTTCTCGACCTCGGTAACGACAACGAGATCATCTGCCCATATTGCTCGACGCTGTATCGCTACGCGGCCGATCTGAAGCCGGGCGAAGCCCGTCCGCCGGAATGCGTGCTGAAGGACAAGGTCGCCTGATCGGACGCTGACCGCAACGTGGCGGTCTCCCGAACCATTATCGTCGCGGGAGCCGGAATTGGCGGCCTGACCGCCGCATTGGCGTTGGCCGCCAAGGGGTTCCGAGTCATCGTACTGGAGCGCACCGAGCGGCTCGACGAAGTCGGCGCCGGTCTGCAGCTCTCTCCCAACGCCTCCCGAATTCTGCTCGAGCTCGGCCTGCAGCCGCGGCTCGACGCCTGCGCGGTGGTGCCCGACGCTGTCACCGCGATCAATGCCCGCTCTGGCCGCGCCATCGTCCGGATGCCGATCGGCGACGTTGCCGTCCGCAACGGCGCGCCCTACTGGGTGGTGCATCGCGCCGACCTGCAGGCCGCGCTGGCCGCCAAGGTCGCCGCGCATCCCTCGATCGACCTCCGGCTCGGCTGCGCTGTCGAGGACGTCGCGCCCCATGCCAACGGTGTCACCGTGTCGGCCGGCGGCGGTCAGGAACCGGCGCTGGCGCTGGTCGGGGCCGATGGAATCTGGTCGGCCGTCCGCGGGGTGGCGTTTCCGAAGATCCAACCGCTGTTTTCCGGCCTGATCGCCTGGCGAGGCACGATTCCGGCCGAGGCGATGCCGGATGGCGAGAGGCTGCGCGGAGTGCAGTTGTGGCTGGGCCCGGAGGCGCATCTGGTGGTGTACCCGATCTCAGGAGGGCGCCGGATCAACCTGGTGGCGGTGGTCAATGGCTCATGGAACCAGCGCGGCTGGAGCGCGCGCGGCGAACCCACTGAGATTGTTGCGCGTTTCGCGCATTGGGCGGGCGCCGCCAAGGCGTTGATCGGAACCGTCGAAAACTGGACGCGCTGGGCGCTGTTCGCGATGCCGGACGGCGGAGCGTGGAACCAGGGCCCGATCGCCCTGTTGGGCGATGCCTCCCACGGCATGCTGCCATTCGCCGCCCAGGGCGCCGGCATGGCGATCGAGGACGCCGCCGTGCTGGCCGCCGGCCTCGCCGCCAGCCATGGCGAGGGCCGCGGCGGCACCGCCGCGGAGGTTGCGACCACGCTGCAGCGCTACGCGGCGCTCCGCCGGCCCCGGGTCAAACGGGTGCAGCAGCTCGCCCGGCAGAACGGCGTGATCTACCACCTGCCCGGCGCCGCGGCGATCGCCCGCGATGTCGCGATGCGGGCGCTCGGCCCGGACCGACTGCTGGCACGTCAGAGCTGGATCTACGACTGGCGCCTCTGAGGGCGCCCACGAAACCGCCAATTTGTCTGCGCGCCCTTCAGTGCGCGCCGCGTCCCGCCCGCTTCTGAGGAGCCGGCGCAGCCGGCGGCGGCTCCGGCGTCGGGGTGCAGCGGTTGTCCCGCCAGGTCTGCTCGGCGAGCCGGGATTGCGCCTTCACGTTGATGTAGTCGTTGCGGTAGGCGATCTCGGAGACCACCGGCCCGGCCGCTCCGGTCTGCGCCTTGCGCATCAGGCCGTCGAGCTTGGCAAGCTGCGCATCGAGCGATTTGCGCTCCGCCTCGAGCTGCTTGCAGTCGTACAGCTCGTATTTGGCCGGATCGACGAACGCCTGTGACAGCGCGCTGTCGCCCATCCCGGCGCAGCCGGACAGGCCGAGGGCGGCGAACGTGACGGCGGCAGCGGCGCGGGCTGCAGTGAAGGCGGACGAGCGTTGCGATGTCATGGTGACGGGCTGTGTGAACCAGGTTGAGGTTTCGGTCAAATCAGGCTGTGATGACCGCAGTGTGGCCGCGGTGGCGCCCCGCAAACCTCGTTTGCCGCGTTTTCGTCGCGCAAACGGTCTCCGCTTCGCCCCGGAAACGCCAACAGGACGCGACCGATGCAGAAGATCCTCCTCCCCTATGACGGCTCCGCCAATGCGGGCCGCGCTCTGGACTGGGTGATCGCCCTCGCCCACGACAACGTGCAGATCGAGCTGGTGCTGGTGTACGCCCATCCCGAGCCGGCGCTGTATGGCGAGATCGCGGTGTACGTCTCCAAGGAGAAGATGGAGGAGCTGCAGCGCGAGCACAGCGACGACATCCTGCAGCCGGCGATCGCCAAGCTGAACGCGGCGAGCATCCCGTTCACCTCCGAGGTGCTCACCGGCGACACCGCGCAGCGCATCGTCAAACGCGCTGAAGAGCTGAACTGCAACGGCATCGTGATGGGCACCCGCGGCCGCAGCGCGATCGGCAACCTGGTACTCGGCTCGGTCGCCAACAAGGTCGTCCACCTGACCAAACTACCTGTGACACTGGTGAAGTAACCACACGTTCCGCCGCGCCTGGCTTGCCTTGCCAAACCGGCAGGTTTGGAACAGTGTCGCACCGCAATATCGATCGGATTTTCCAAGGAGCGAGCGGTGTCGGGATTGAAGCAAATGCTGCGTGCACCCTGGGTGTGGCGGGCGCGGGCACGCGACCGCCACGTCGCGC
>NZ_QTKI01000531.1:0-2745 GCF_010820945.1 Rhodopseudomonas sp. BR0C11 | reverse complement strand
GTGGATAATCGGCCTGAGAGCACCCCAAACAGTCGCCCCTCGTCATCGAGATTCGAAGTCGGCGAGCGGCTACGCCAGACCGCCTTTCTGGACCAAACGCTACCGACCCGTACTCGCTATCAGAACTCACCCTATCGGGTGGACCCGAGCGAGAAGGCGCAGCTCCTGGCGCCGATGATCAGGAGCACTGCCGAGCAGTACTTCTCGAAGTACAAAATTAGCTGGCACCGCCATGCCAACCACGCGCTGTCGTCTCAGCAATGCTGCCTCAACTTTCTGATGCCGTTGGCTGAACAGCCCGGCCGTCTCTCGCAATTGATCGGCCGCGCTCTCGACATCGCCCCGCCCGATATGATGCCGGTCGAAGATGGCCCTGACGGACGGCCATGGTACGTCGGCTTCGAATGGAACGGTGGCGGGCACGACTACCTGAACGAGAGCAAGAAGGGAAAGCCGCTTCAGCGCGGCGCCAACTCGACCTGCGCCGATGCCGTCGTCAGATTCTGCACGGATCAAGGCCCGGAGTTTCTGCTGATCGAATGGAAATACACGGAAAAGTACGGAGCCCCGATCCCAGCGAAAGGCAACTGCGAACGATGCCGTCGCTATACCGCAATCGCATTCGATCCGAACGGACCGTTGAAACGGAATCCAATGCTCAATCTGAAGGACTTCTTCTACGAGCCCTTCTATCAACTGCTCCGTCAACAGATGCTGGCGCACCGCATGCAGCTGGCGCAGCACGGTGGCGTGCGCCGTGTTCGGGTTCTGCACATTTCACCGGCCGGCAATCGCGCCCTGCACCGCGTCACCTCGCCCCCTCTGCGTGAGCTCGCATTGGGCGTCGATGCGTTTGATGTGTTCCGCTCGCTCGTTGTGCGCCCCAACGATTTCGTCAATCGTACCATCGAGGATCTGTTTATTCCGACTCTCCGCGAAGCCGGAGCAGACGATCCATGGGCCTCCTATTTGACCCAGCGCTATCGCTTCCTGTCCGACGGCGCTTCCGTCGTCTCGTAGGACTCTGCGGACCGCTCACACCTGCGAAACAGAGCCCCCCAAGAACGCCGATGCCCGCGGCGAGCGCGGGCATCTCGTGATCAGAGCGAATGTTGCAGCGACGGCGTCAGCCCGTTGTAACGGCCGTCTCGACGTCGGACGGATCGATGGTGCGGTTGAGATTGGCGTGCAGGCGGTCGTGGTCGAGTTCGCCTTCCCACCACGACACGAACACCGCCGCAACACCGTTGCCGGTGATGTTGGTCAGCGCGCGGACTTCGCTCATAAACTTGTCGATCGAGAACACGATCGCCATCCCCGGCAGCAGCGCCGGATTGACCGCGGCGAGCGTGCCCGCAAGCGTCACGAAGCCGGCGCCGGTGACGCCGCTGGCGCCCTTCGAGGTCAGCATCGCCACCAACAGGATCGCGACCTGGTGGCTGAAGGTCAGTTCGATGCCGAGCGCCTGGGCGATGAACAGCGTCGCCAGCGTCATGTAGATATTGGTGCCGTCGAGGTTGAACGAATAGCCGGTCGGAACCACGAGGCCCACCACCGACTTCGAACAGCCGAGCCGCTCCAGCTTTTCCATCAGCTGCGGCAGCGCGCTTTCCGACGACGAGGTGCCGAGCACGATCAAGAGCTCGTCCTTGATGTAGGCGATGAACTTGAAGATGTTGAATCCGACGAACCGCGCGATCAGCCCGAGCACCAGCACCACGAACAGCGCGGCAGTGGCATAGAATAGCAGCACCAGCCCGAGCAGGTTGCTGAGCGCGGCCGGGCCGTATTTGCCGATGGTGAAGGCCATCGCGCCGAACGCACCGATCGGCGCCGCCTTCATCACGATGGCGATGACGCCGAACACCGCGTGCGCGGCATCGTCGATCACGTCGCGCAGCCGATGGCCGCGCTCGCCCAGCGCCATCAGCGAGAAGCCGAACAGTACCGCAAACAGCAGCACCTGCAGGATGTCGCCCTGCGCGAAGGCGCCGACCACGCTGTCCGGGATGATGTGCAGCACGAAGTCGACCGCCTTCAGATGGCTGGCCTGATCGACGTATTTCGCCACCGCACCGGCGTCCGGTTTGGCGGCGAGACCGTGCCCGACCTGGAAGATGTTGCCGACGATCAGGCCGAGCAGCAGCGCGAAGGACGACACCACTTCGAAATACAACAGCGCCTTGACGCCGACGCGGCCAACCTTGCGGGCGTCCTGGATATGGGCGATGCCCGACACCACGGTGCAGAAGATGATCGGCGCGATCACCATCTTGATCAGCTTGACGAAGCCGTCGCCGAGCGCCTTGATCCATTCGTTGGTGGCGAGGTGCGGCGACAGCCAGCCGACCAGCACGCCGACCACGATCGCGAACAGCACCTGGACGTAAAGCACCTTGTAGAAGGGCTTCGACTTGCCGCGTTGCGGCAGTGCTGGTGCATCGATATGGGTCGTTGCCGACATGGCGATCACTCCACTCGCTTGATGCCTGTCGAACGAAAAGACGTTGCTGGCCGACCGCAGGCAGTCCCGGTCGACCTAGTCGATTGAAGAACGAACCGTCAGCGTTGGCGGTCGACGATGCGGCGCACCGCGGGCAGCAAGGCCGCGCCGAGCGCGGACTTGACCAGCGAGCCGGCGAGGAACGGAACCACCCCGACCCACCACGCCTTGGTGAGGCCGAGATGAAGACCGAAGGCGAGCCAGGCGAAGCCGAGCGTCAGAATGGCGAGGTGGCCGGCGCG
>NZ_QTKI01000530.1:0-2760 GCF_010820945.1 Rhodopseudomonas sp. BR0C11 | reverse complement strand
GAGCAGCACCAGCCGGCTGATCAGGATGGCGAACACGTACGTCGCCATCAACGCCGTCAGCCGCGGCCACAGCGCCGCCACCGCAAAGCCCAGCGCCGCCGCGGTGATCGAGTGGCCCGACGGGAAGCTGGCGTAGGCCTCGTTCCAGGCGAACAGCGAGAAGTTGTACGGATCGGCAGCGCCGCCGACGAACGGCCGGCCCCGGCCGATGATCCCCTTCAGCACCTCGCCGATCGCGACCGGCACCAGCACGGCCAGAAACAGAAATTGCACGCGGGTCCCGAAACCGATCATCACCGCGCGCGACATGCCGCGCAGCAACGGCACGATCAGCCAGATCAGCAGCAGCAAGCCTGCGAGCGCCCACAGCACGTAAGCGGACTTGCCGAAATCGGTGATGATCTTCACCGGCCACAGCGACGGCGTGCCCCGCGGCGGCATCAGGCCGATCTCGAACGCATCGACGCCGACCATCAGGATCACGATCGCCAGCGACAGCACGGCCGTCAGCCACAGCGCGTGCCGCGCCCAGCGCCGCGCAGCTTCGGCGCGCCGCGAATGCGACGGCGGGCGGACGAGCTGCGCCAGGGCGCGGCCGATCACCAGCAGCAGCTCGACGGGGTAGATACGCTGCGGCCGGCCGGCCTTGGCGGGCACGGCCATGTTACTGCGTGCCTTCGGAGCGGAAGATCGCGATCGAGACCGGCTTGCCTTGCGAGAAGTTGTAGCCGTCGATCCGGGCAGCAACATTGTACCGCAGACCGATCGCCTCCGCCCGGCTGGCGAAGGCCCGCTCGCTGCGCGACTCGACGATCGCGAACCGGCAGGAGCCGCCGAGCAGGAAGTCCGCGGCGCCGGAGCCGTCGGTGAGCAGTGTATCGGTGCCGGTCATGAACACCAGGCTGGGCTCGTGATAGCCCGCCGCGGCCGCCTTCGGCCCGACGCAGACGACTTTGCGCAGCTCGCGGGCGATTTCGACGCTCGGGAACACCGGCCGCAGCGTCGGTACCACAACACCAAACACCGCCACGACCAGAAACAGCGACGCCAGCGCGCCGTTCAGCAGCGAGGCTTCGGCGCGGTTGTCGTCGAACAGGCGCCAGGCGAACAGACCGAAGATCAGCGAGCCGGCCGCGAACGGCCACGCCAGGAACATCGGGTGGCGCGTCAGATACACCGAACCGATCACCACCAGCGGCAGGATGATGGCCGGAATCGCGAACCACCACGCCGAGCCACGCGCCAGCCACGAGCGCGACAGCACCCGCCGCTCGATCGCGCCGGCGGTCATGATCGCGATCGCCGGATACAGCGGCAGCACGTAGTGCGGCAGCTTGGTGATCACCAGTTCGAACACAATCCAGGACGGGACCAGCCAGGCCAGCAGATATTGAGCGCCCGGCTCGCGCCGCGCCCGCCACACCGCCGGGGCCGCCATCGCGGCCAGCGGCGCGCCCGGCCAGAACGTCGCCCAGAACAGCAGGAAATACAGACCGGGAGGCGCGCCGTGGGATTCCTGCGGGCTGGCGATCTTGCTCAGCATGTCGCCGCCGACTGAATCCGCAAAGAAGGTGTCGCCGGCGCGCAGATAGATCGCGATGAACCACGGCAGCACCCACAGCAGCATCCACGGCACACCGAGCAGCGGCCGCAGCCGCCACAGCCAGGCTGCCGAGCGGTCCAGGATCGCCAGCGGGATTACCGTCAGCGCGATGAACATCAGGATCAGCGGGCCCTTGAGCAGAATGCCCGCCGCCAGCGCGGTCCAGAATACCGCCGGCACGATCCACGACCGCTCCGGACCGATGTCCCCGCGCTGCCAGCCGAGATAGGCCCGTGCCATCGCGCCGAGCGCGGCGGTGACGGTGAACAGCAGGAACGCGTCGGTTTTGGCGAGACGCGCCTCGACCCCGAGCAGGATGCAACTACACAGCATCAGGGCGGCGATCACCGCCCCGCGTCGCCCGACGAAGGCCAGCGCCGCCCAATAGGTCATCAGCACCGCGCCGATCGCACCGGCCAGCGACGGCACCCGGTACAGCCAGATCCGGACCTGCGCCCGCGGCAAGCCAAGCTTGCCGGCGGTCTCGACCACGGTGGCCTGCAGCCAATAGATGCCGACCGGCTTCTTGTAGCGAACCTCGTCCTGATAGCGGATGTCGATGAAGTCGCCGGTCTCGACCATCTGCTTGGTCGCCTGCGCGAACCGCGCTTCGTCGCGGTCGATCGGCGGGATGTTGAAGAATCCCGGCAGGAAGAACAGCAGCCCGACCACCACCAGGAAGGCCGACGCGCGCAGGTGACTGACCGTCACGAAATCCAGCACCGCGACCAGCCCGCGGCCGGGATCGACGGTGGTTTTAGGTTCGCGCGGCGCGCCGAAACGGGGTCTGGCAGAGGTCTCGATCATCGGCCTCGCATACGCTGAAACCGATACAGCGACAACTGCTTAGCCCGGCTCTATTGAATTCTGACAACAACTGTGTCCGCGGCGCCAGAGGCGTCCATCACGGTGAGCCGGACGAAGCCCGGACCGGGCGGCGCGATCAGCCGCTGCCGCCGTCCGTCGATCTCGCCGACCGACAATCCGTTGACCATCACGGTCATCGGCAGCACCCCGCCGGCAACCTTGACCGGCAGCGCGCCGGCCGAGGCTTCGCTGACCGCATCGATCCGCGATCCGTTCAGAGGAAACTGGATCCGCAGCGCCTTGTCGTCGCCGGGCTGCACCAGATCGCCCGAGGACCGGAACCGCCGTAG
>NZ_QTKI01000529.1:0-2764 GCF_010820945.1 Rhodopseudomonas sp. BR0C11 | reverse complement strand
GCGTGGGCGCCCGGGGTGCGACGATCTTCCTTCGGCAACGACACCTTGATCAGTTTTTCGATGTCGCGCAGATACGCCATCTCTTCGCCCGCGCAAAGCGAGATTGCAGTGCCGTCCGCTCCGGCGCGCGCGGTGCGGCCGATGCGGTGGACGTAAGTCTCGGGGATATTCGGCAGGTCGAAGTTGACCACGTGTGACACGCCGTCGACGTCGATACCGCGCGCGGCGATATCGGTCGCTACCAGGGTGCGCAATTCGCCGGTACGGAATGCCGCCAGCACGCGCTCGCGGTAGTTCTGCGACTTGTTACCGTGGATCGCGTCGGCGGTAATACCGGCCCGCGCGAGGCCCTTCACCACCTTGTCGGCACCATGCTTGGTGCGGGTGAAGACCAGCGCCTGATTGACCTTGTCGTCCTTGAGGATCTGGGCGAGCGCGGCCGGCTTGGCGGAATGGTCGAGCTGGATCACCCGCTGGTTGATCCGCTCCACCGTCGAGGATACCGGTGTCACCGCCACGCGGGCGGGGTCACGCAGCATCTGCTCGGCGAGGTCGGCGATATCCTTCGGCATGGTGGCCGAGAAGAACAGCGTCTGCCGCTTGATCGGCAGCTTGGCGACGATCTTCCGGATGTCGTTGATGAAGCCCATGTCGAGCATGCGGTCGGCTTCGTCCAGCACCAGGAATTCGACATGCGCGAGCTTGAGCGCGTTGCCCTGGACGAGGTCGAGCAGGCGGCCCGGAGTGGCGACGAGGACGTCGACGCCGCCCATCAGGCTGCGAACCTGGCGGCCCATCGGCACGCCGCCGATCGCCAGCGCGGCGCTGAGATGGATGTGGCGGCCATAGGCATTGAAGCTGTCGAGGATCTGGCCGGAGAGCTCGCGGGTCGGGCTCAGCACCAGCACGCGGCAGGTCTTGGAGGCCGGCTTGATCCGGTTCTGCAGCAGGCGGTGCAGGATCGGCAGCGCGAACGAGGCGGTCTTGCCGGTGCCGGTCTGGGCGATGCCGACGACGTCGCGGCCGGCAAGGGCGAGGGGGATAGTCTGCGCCTGGATCGGCGTGGGGGTGTGGTAGTTTTCTTCCTGAAGAGCGCGAGCGATCGGATCGGCGAGGCCGAATTCCTGAAATGAGGTCAAAAGGTTGGTTCTTTCCATCATGAAAGCAAACGCCCGACGGAGCCCGTCGGGAGCGCTTGGAAACTCTGAGACGCTCGCGTGTCCGGAACGTCGGCTATTATCGGATGAAAGGCGAACCAGAAACCGCTGTTCAGGACAGAACGCGGGATCAGAACACGCGGCTCGCAACGACCTGATGATTCTCTAGGTCTCTCACAGTCATATGGAACATCGCTGCACTGCTTTCAAGGTCCAATTGCTGTTCCTTCGCGATCGGCAGGAAAGTGCAATAATTAATCAGCTTGCGAACATTTGATCATTTGTTGTGCTGGATGGCCAATGTGCGGTCATTGCTTCTGCCCATTCATTGGGCTGACGTGCTCATAGCGAACTTTGCTCAAATACGAATTGTCCCGCGGGATCATCGCCTTAGGCGCATCCGAGGGCATGGCATACTTCTTGCGATCTTCCTTGCCGCAGACGGCCGTTGGGGCCGCGCATCATGTCTGCGTCAGGGAGATGACACCTCATGCGTATTGAAACCAAGCGACTCGGAGCGACCCCGATCAGCCGCCGGAGCTGGCTGGCCGCGGCGGCCGGCCTGGCTCTGGGCCTGTCGGCGTTCGGGCCGGCCAAGGCGGCGGACGACACCATTAAGGTGGGCGTGCTGCATTCGCTGTCCGGCACCATGGCGATCAGCGAGACCACGCTGAAAGATACGGTGCTGTTTCTGATCGACGAGCAGAACAAGAAGGGCGGCGTGCTCGGCAAGAAGCTCGAGGCGGTGGTGGTCGATCCGGCGTCGAACTGGCCGCTGTTTGCGGAGAAGGCCCGCGAACTGATCACCAAGGACAAGGTTTCGGTGGTGTTCGGCTGCTGGACCTCGGTGTCGCGCAAGTCGGTGCTGCCGGTGTTCAAGGAGCTGAACTCGATCCTGTTCTACCCGGTGCAATACGAAGGCGAGGAGAGCGAGCGCAACGTGTTCTACACCGGCGCCGCGCCGAACCAGCAGGCGATCCCGGCGGTCGACTATCTCGCCAAGGAAGAAAAGGTCGAGCGCTGGGTGCTGGCCGGCACCGACTACGTCTATCCGCGCACCACCAACAAGATCCTCGAAGCCTATCTGAAGTCGAAGGGCGTCAAGTCCGAAGACATCATGATCAACTACACCCCGTTCGGTCACTCGGACTGGCAGACCATCGTCGCCGACATCAAGAAGTTCGGCTCGGCGGGCAAGAAGACCGCCGTGGTGTCCACCATCAACGGCGACGCCAACGTGCCGTTCTACAAGGAGCTCGGCAACCAGGGCATCAAGGCTACCGACATTCCGGTGGTGGCGTTCTCGGTCGGCGAAGAAGAGCTCGCCGGTATCGACACCAAGCCGCTGGTCGGCCATCTCGCCGCCTGGAATTACTTCCAGTCGATCAAGACCCCCGAGAACGAGCAGTTCATCAAGGACTGGCAGGCCTACACCAAGAATCCGAAGCGCGTGACCAACGACCCGATGGAAGCCCACGTGATCGGCTTCAACATGTGGGTGAAGGCGGTCGAGAAGGCCGGCTCGGTCGACCCGGACAAGGTGATCGACGCGCTGCCGGGCACCAAGGCGCCGAACCTGACCGGCGGCATCTCTGAAATGCTGCCGA
>NZ_QTKI01000053.1:0-17984 GCF_010820945.1 Rhodopseudomonas sp. BR0C11 | reverse complement strand
GACGCATATTGCTGTCGGATTTGTTCAAACTCTGCGGGCTCTGATGCAACATGACGCGGCTTCAGCCTCCTTGCAAGGCGGCTCGATCGGACCCCAAGGGGGGAACGGGCGATGGAGCTGGGGGACTCCACCGCCCGCCTAGACCTTCCGACGGAGGGGGGCTGAACTCCTTCCGGAAGGTGTAAAGGCGGGGACGAGCGGGGTTGCGACCCGTCCCCGGGACAGCGCCGTCGGCTGGGGGCGACGATTGCCGGCGACACTCTCCAATTTCGCAGCGCGGGCGATCAGCCCTTGGCGATCGGGATCGCGACGAAGCGCGAGGCGCCTCCGCTGCGGACCCGGACCAGCACGCTGTTCTTGTTCTCGGTCTTCGCGGTGGCGAGCACGTCGCGGACATCCGCCGGGCTCGACACATTCTTGCCGGCGACCTCGAGGATCACGTCACCTTCCTTGAACCCGCGATCGGCCGCGGCGCCCTTCGGGTCGACGTCGGTGACCACCACGCCGTCCTTGCCGGCACCGGCGACCGAGCTGGCCGGAGCCAGCGTCAGGCCGAGCTTGGGCAGGTCGAGGCCCTGATTGGCGCCGCCGCGATCGCCGCGGTCGGTATTGTTGCTGGCTTCGATCTTGTTCGGCAGTTCGCCGAGCGTCAGCGTCAGCTCACGCTCCTTGCCCTTGTGGAACACGGTGAGCTTCACCGAATGCCCCGGCGCGAACGCACCGATGGTGCGGGCGAGCTCGCGAGCGTCCTTCACCGAGGTGCCGTCGACCGCGGTGATCACGTCGCCGGACTCGATGCCGGCCTTGGCGGCGGGGCCGTTCGACTGCGGCTCGGCGACCAGCGCGCCTTCCGCCTTCTTCAGGCCGAGGCTGTCGGCGATCTCCGGCGTCACCGGCTGCACCTGCACGCCGATCCAGCCGCGGCTCACCGTGCCGCGATCCTTGAGCTGCTCGACCACTGCCTTGACGGTGTTGGCCGGGATCGAGAACGCGATGCCGATGCTGCCGCCCGATGGCGAGTAGATCGCGGTGTTGACACCGACCACTTCGCCCGCGGTGTTGAACGCCGGGCCACCGGAGTTGCCCTTGTTCACGGGCGCGTCGATCTGGATGAAATCGTCATACGGACCGTTGCCGATGTCGCGGCCCATCGCCGAGACGATGCCGGCCGTGACGGTGCCGCCGAGGCCGAACGGATTGCCGACCGCCAGCACCCAGTCGCCGATCCGCGGCTTGCCTTCCGACAGCTTGGCGTAGGCGAAGTTCGACGCGCCTTCGACCTTGATCAGCGCCAAGTCGGTGCGCGGATCGGTACCGATCACCTTGGCCTTGTGAGTCTTGCCGTCGTCGGTGGTGACTTCGACCTTGTCGGCGCCTTCGACCACGTGATTGTTGGTCACCGCGTAGCCGTCGGCCGAGATGAAGAAGCCCGAGCCCTGGCCGGTGATCATGCCGCCGCCGCGATGGCCGCGCAGGCCGGGGGGCATCTCACCGCCGAACCGGCGGAAGAAGCGCTCCATCGGCGAGCCGGGCGGCAGCGAGAAGTCCTCGCGGTCTTCGTTCTTGGCCATCTTGTCGGCGATGTTGACCTTCACCGAAATCACCGACGGCTTCACCTTGTCGACGATGTCGGCGAAACCGACCGGCTGCTGCGACGGCTGGACGTTGGCGCCGACCTGCTGCGCATGCGCCGGGGTGGCGATCAGATCGAACGGACCATGGCCGAGCCCGACAGCGCCCGCGCCGAGACCGGCGACCACCGAGGCCATCAGCGCGAACTTGCGCGCCGACAGCAGCGACCTCGACAACGGCCGGTGCGAAGACTGCGTGGACAGGACGGGACGACGATCGTGCATTGCGTGAGGCTCCGAAGACCAGTTGAAACGGAAGGTGCGGACTGATCATCAGCACCGTTGCTTCGGAAGATGGGGGCTGGAGCCTTACGGCGGTCTGGCGAGGGAATTAAACTTTTGTAATTTTGGCGGTATTCGGCCGCCGCGGGCCGCGACGGATGGTCGCTTACCCGCCCTGCCTCGGCCCGCAGAATTGTCGCCGTTCGTACATTCGTGTCGGGAATCCGATCCGCCTTTGGTCGCAGCCGGGGACCGCCCATGCGCTGCAACTAACTGAATTACTTAGTGATCACTGCTGGCCTGGTTCTTGCCAAGGCGCTGCCGGAGGGCGCCAGCACGGCGTCGATCAACCCCTGACGACAGGAGAGTGCGACGTGGCGAACATTACCTTCTCATCCCCGGTCATGGCGAAGGACGTCACCGTATATGCGGTGGCGGGCGATCGCGGGACCATTCTGGCGGTTGCGAAATCGCACAACATTCCGATTCCATTCGATTGCCAGGACGGCGAATGCGGCTCCTGCCTGGTGCAGGTCGAGCACTTCAATCCGAAAGCGAAGTCGGCGGTGGCGCTGACCGAGAAGGAAAAGGAAGTGCTGCGCCAGCTCGGCAAGATCACCAAGGACGAGATCGCCAACGCCGAAGTCAACGACATCCCGCCGCGCTATCGCCTCGCCTGCCAGTGCTTCGTCCGCAACGAAGACATCCTGGTGCGGTTCGAGGGCGACAAGACCAAGCCGCAGCGCCTCGCCGTGACGCCGGCCGCCGCGCACTACAAAGGCGGCATGGAGATCAACACGCCGCAGGAGTTCTTCAGCTACGCCGCCAAGGTCGAGGAAGACGCCGCGCTGCACTACGACAGCCTCGCCAAGGCGATGGCGGATGCCGGCAACGCGCCGGTGGCGAAGCTGTTCGCGCAGCTCGCCGACTTCTCGCGGCTGCACCTGGCCGAAGTGAAGTCGCGCGCTGGCAGCGTCGACCTCAGCAAGAACGTGCCGCCGGACTACGCCTGGCCCGACCACGCGACGCCGGAACGCGCCGCGGTGTGGGCCTCCGACACCACCCTCACCCGGCTCGGCGCGCTGAAGGCTGCGCTGCAGGGCGAGCGCCGCGGCTACGAGTTTTATCGCGCGGTCGAAGCCACCACCAAATCGCCCGAGGTCGCCGCGGCGGCCAAGGAATTCGTCAACGAAGAAGCCGAGCACGTCCGCATTCTCGAGGCCTGGATCACCCAGGAGGAATGGTCGCTCAAGCACGCCTCCAAGGCTGCGGAGAACGCCTGACGACAGCGACGGCCGTCGCCACTCCGGCGACGGCCGAACAAGGAGAGACGACGATGGAAACAGTCGAAGAGTTTCTGGCGCATTCGATCAAGCTCGAGCAGGAAGCCGCGCTGCGGTTCGGTCAGCTCGCCGACGCGATGGATAGTTGCGGCAACAAGGAAGTATCGAAGCTGTTCCGCCAGCTCGCGGACTACTCGCGGATGCATCAGGCCGACGCGCAGGCACGTGCCGGCTTCCGCGACATCCCGCAGATGGAGCCCGGCGACTTCCAATGGCCTGGCCTCGAAAGCCCGGAAGCCGCCGCGATCTGGGGCACCGACCCGTTCATCGGCCGCGACCTCGCGCTGCAGATCGCGCTGGAAGCGGAAACCGGTGCGTTCGACTGGTACAAGAACGTGCTCGACACCACCGACAACCCCGAGATCAAGATGCTGGCCAAGGAGTTCGTCGCTGAGG
Source organism: Rhodopseudomonas sp. BR0C11 (assembly GCF_010820945.1). NCBI lineage: Bacteria > Pseudomonadati > Pseudomonadota > Alphaproteobacteria > Hyphomicrobiales > Nitrobacteraceae > Rhodopseudomonas > Rhodopseudomonas sp. BR0C11. The sequence continues at coordinate 14,392 of NZ_QTKI01000053.1, read as the reverse complement.
AAAGCGGTCACGTCGCCGAACTGCACCGCTGGATCGCGCTGCACAAAGCCGGCAAGCCGCTGCCGATGGAAATTACGCCGTTCTAGCCGCGGCGGCTCCTAGCCCCGCCGACTGCCAGCCGATCGAACTGCGCGAGGCCGACGACGGCCTCGCCACTATTTGCTGCGATCTGATCGCAAGACACGGTGCAGCATTCGTGGCCAGCAGATCGCAATCGTCGGCATGCTCGCATCGATGATCGCGACCGCGTTATCACCGTGATGGAGCGATGGCTGGCCAATCCAGATCCTGCCACGATCTTCGATCTCGCCAACTACCACCGCCTGTCAGATCCGTTTTCATGACGGAGGCGGTAACCGAGACGGACTGAAAGCATTATCCGATCGTCTCTGCTCAAGATTACGAAGCACGTTACGTAGAACAGCGTATTCGCCACCGACCGCTGCGGTTCCATAGACCTGACGTTCTAACGTTACATGGAGCCAAGTTATGGCAAGTACCGGAAGCGTAAGCGCGTGGGACGAAGCCCTGCTCGTCGCAATGATCCAATATCCCGTGCCGGTGGTCAGCGGGCCGAAGGATATCCAAACCCAGGTGAAGCAGATCTGCCGCGCGGTCGACACCACCAAAGCCGGCTACCCCGATCTCGATCTGATCGTGTTCCCCGAATATTCGACTCAAGGTCTCAACACCGCGATCTGGACCTATGACGAGATGCTGCTGACGGTGGATTCGCCGGAGATCGGCGCCTTCAAGGCGGCGTGCAAGCGCAACAAGGTCTGGGGCGTGTTCTCGCTGATGGAGCGCAACGACGATCCGTCGCTGCCGCCGTTCAACACCGCGATCATCATCAACGCCGACGGCGAACTGGCGCTGCATTATCGCAAGCTGCAGCCGTGGGTGCCGATCGAGCCGTGGTCGCCGGGCAATTACGGCATGCCGGTGTGCGACGGCCCGAAGGGCTCCAAGCTGGCGGTCTGCATCTGCCACGACGGCATGTTCCCGGAGCTGGCGCGTGAGGCCGCCTACAAGGGCGCCAACGTCTACATCCGGATCTCCGGCTATTCGACCCAGGTCAACGATCAATGGATCTGGACCAACCGGACCAACGCCTGGCAGAACCTGATGTACACCATGTCGGTCAACCTAGCCGGCTACGACGGCGTGTTCTATTACTTCGGCGAAGGTACGGTGTGCAATTACGACGGCAACGTCATCCAGCAGGGCCACCGCAATCCCTGGGAGATCGTCACCGCCGAGCTGTTCCCCCGCCTGGTCGACAAGGCGCGCGAGAACTGGGCGCTGGAGAACAACATCTTCAACCTCGGCTGCCGCGCCTATGTCGGCAAGCCCGGCGGCGAGAAGGCAAACTACCTGACCTGGGTACGTGATCTCGCCGAGGGCAACTACAAGCTTCCCTGGGACGACAAGATAAAGGTCCGTGACGGCTGGAAGTATTATCCGGACGGCGTCAAGCTCGGTCCGATGCCGAAGCCGATCGCGGCGGAGTAGCTCCCACCGATCTCGTCATCTCAAGGGAGACCCGGCCGCCACGGCGACCGGGTCCTTGAGTGAAGGGGGCTTGAATGCCGGACCGCCCTCCAACACTTCGCCACTCTGCGGCAAGGTTAGCGCGCTTGATCCGCGCCCTCGGCCAGCAGTTTGTCGATCCGGGCCTGTTCGTCGGCGCTGAGCGGCTTTGACACTTCGGTGGCGCGGGCGGCGTCGCGGCCGCGGCGGCGGATGTGCAGCCACAGGCCGAGGCCGCCGGCGACCAGCACCAGCGGCGGCAGCAGCCACAGCAGCAGCGTGTGCGTCTCGAACCGCGGCTTGAGCAGCACGAACTCGCCGTAGCGCGACACCAGATAATCGATCACCTGCTTGTTGCTGTCGCCGGCCGCGATCCGCTCGCGCACCAAGAGCCGCAAATCCTTGGCGAGCGTCGCGTCGGAATCGTCGATCGACTGGTTCTGGCACACCATGCAGCGCAGCTCGCGCGACAGCTCGCGCGCGCGTGCTTCCTTCGCCGGATCGGCCATCACCTCGTCGGGCTGCACCGCATGCGCCAGCGGCGCCGCAACGATGGTCGAACCCGCGATCAACAGAGCGGCCAGCAGTTTCCGCATCGGTCTCTCCACCCTACTCGGCCGGCTGCAGCACGCGCGGCGCCTTGGCGGGCTTCGGCGCGCCGACCCGCAAGCGGCGATCTGACAACGACAGCAGGCCGCCGAGCGCCATCAGGATCGGGCCGAACCAGATCAAGAGCACCATCGGCTTGTGATAGATCCGCACCGTCACCGCGCCCTGCTCGTTGATGTCGCCGAGCGAGACGTAGAGCTGGCTGAAGCCGCGGGTCAGCAGCGCCGCCTCGGTGGTCGACGAGCCGCGGGTGATGAAGCTGCGCTTCGACGGCGCCATCCCGCCGATCAGACGGCCGTTTTCGGTGACGGTGAACTGCGTCAGCAATTCGCGGTAGTTCGGGCCCTGGCGCTGGTTGGCGCCTTCGAACTTGAACTCGTAGCCGGCGAGCTTGGTGCTGTCGCCCGGCTTCATCGCCGCGATGTATTCGCTGTTCCAGGTGCTCTCGCAGACGATGCCGATCAGCGTCACGCCGAGCGCCGCATGGGCGAACATCGTGCCCCAGGCCGAGCGCGGCAGGCCGGAGGCGCGGCGCAGCGAGATCGACAGCGGACCGCGGAACAGCGCGATGCGCTCGGCGATATCCACCAGCGCGCCGACGATCACGAACACGGCCAGCCCGATCGCCAGCGGCGCCAGCACCGCGCCGCCATGGACCCAGGCGTACACGAAGGCGACCGCCAGCAGCGCCACCACGCCGGCGGCGATCAGCCGCTGCGCGGCGCCGATCAGATCGCCGCGCTTCCAGGCCAGCAGCGGACCAAATGGCACCGCGACCAGCAGCGGCACCATCAGCGGGCCGAAGGTGAGATTGAAGAACGGCGCGCCGACCGAGATCTTGTCGCCGGTCAGCACTTCCAGCGCCAGCGGATACAACGTGCCGACGAACACGGTGGCGCAGGCGGTGGTGAGGAACAGATTGTTCAGCACCAGCGAGCCTTCGCGCGAGATCGGCGCGAACAGACCGCCCTGCTTCAGCGACGACGCGCGCCAGGCGAACAGCGTCAGGCTGCCGCCGATGAACACGCACAGGATGATCAGGATGAATACGCCGCGCGACGGATCGGTGGCGAAGGCGTGCACCGAGGTGAGCACGCCGGAGCGGACCAGGAAAGTGCCGAGCAGCGACAGCGAGAAGGTCAGGATCGACAGCAGGATGGTCCAGACCTTCAGCGCGTTGCGCTTCTCCATCACCAGTGCCGAATGCAGCAGCGCGGTGCCGGCAAGCCACGGCATCAGCGAAGCGTTCTCGACCGGGTCCCAGAACCACCAGCCGCCCCAGCCGAGTTCGTAGTAGGCCCAATACGAGCCCATCGCGATGCCGAGGGTGAGGAAGATCCAGGCGATCAGCGTCCACGGCCGCACCCAGCGCGCCCAGGCGGCGTCGAGCCGGCCCTCCATCAGCGCCGCGGCGGCAAACGAGAACGAGATCGAGAACCCGACATAGCCGAGGTACAGCATCGGCGGATGCACCGCGAGGCCGATATCCTGCAGCACCGGATTGAGATCGCGACCTTCGGCCGGCGCATTGGCCATCCGCGCGAACGGGTTCGAAGTGATCAGGATGAACAGATAAAACGCGGTCGCGACCCAGCCCTGAACAGCCAGCACGTGGGCGCGCAGCGACAGCGGCAGGTTGTTGCCGAACGCCGCGACCAGGCCGCCGAACAGCGCCAGGATCGCCACCCACAGCAGCATCGAGCCTTCGTGGTTCCCCCACACGCCGGTGATCTTGTAGAGCAGCGGCTTCATCGAGTGGGAGTTCTCGTAGACGTTCACCACCGAGAAGTCGGAGGTGACGTGCAGCCACACCAGCGCGGTGAACGACAGGCCGGCGAACAACAGCTGCACCAGCGCGGTCGAGCGCGCCACGTTCATCAGCGCGCCGTCATTGAGCCGGGCGCCGAGCAGCGGAACGGTGGACTGAATCAGCGCCAGAGCCAGCGCCAGAACCAGTGCGTAGTGCCCGGCCTCGGCGATCATTTGCCGCCCTCCGCCGCATTCGCCGAGGTCTGGCCGGCGGTCGCCTCACCGGGCGACTTTTTGCCGTAATCGTCCTTCCAGTGGCCGTCCTTCTTCAAGGCGTCGGCGACTTCCTTCGGCATGTACTTCTCGTCGTGCTTGGCGAGCACGGTGTCGGCTTCGAACACGCCGGCCTTGTCGAGCGAGCCTTCGGCGATCACGCCCTGCCCTTCGCGGAACAGATCCGGCAGGATGCCCTTGTAGGCGACCGGCAGAGTGGCACTGCCGTCGGTGACCTTGAACGACACCCTCAGTTGCTCGCCACGCTGCAGCGAGCCGGGCTCGACCACGCCGCCGAGCCGGAACCGTCGGCCGGCCTCGATGTGCTGTTCGGCCACCATCTTCGGCGTCGAGAAGAACACGATCGAGTCGCGCAGCGCGTTGAGCACCAAGCCCACCGCAATCACGAGCACCACGCCCGCGCCCCCGATCATCAACAACCGCCGCTGTTTACGCGTCATGGTTCGTTCGCCTCGGCGTCCTCTACCGGATGTTCACAAGCGACGCTTCGCGGCGTCGCTCGAAGTGTTTGTCTGACGAAGATGTCGAAAACACATCGTTCGTGCTGCAATCGTCAGCCGTCGAGCCCGAGGCCCTTGAGGCCGTCGTTGAGCTGCTTCAGCCGGTCGGGCTTGTCGGCGACCGCCTGGCGCGCTTCGGTCTGCGCGCTCTTGGCCTTGTCGGTGTCGCCGAGCACCATATAGGCGCGCACCAGCCGCAGCCAGCCGTCGACATCGTCGCCGTTCTGCTTCAGCCGCGCGGCGAGCTTGGCGACCATGCCCTGGATCATCGCGGCACGCTCGGCTTCGCTCATGTTCTGCACGGCAGCGGCCGCGCCTTCCGGCAACGCCGGCTGCTTGGCGGTGCCGTCGACGCGAGCGAGCTCGGTCTGCAGCATCGGCCGCCACGGCGCGTCGGCCGGACCCTTCTCCAGCATCGCGCGCCAGATCGTCGCGGCATCCTTCGGGCGGCCATCCTGCTCGGCCGCAAGGCCGAGGAAGTAGCGCGCCTTGGCTTCATCCGGATTGAGCGCGACCGCACGCTCGAACTCGGTCTTGGCGTCGGCGGTGACGACGCCGCCCGCCGCCGAGGTCAGCACCTCGCCGAGATCGGCGCGGCGGTCGGCGGTCTCGCCGGCGTAAGTAATCGAATTGCGATAGGCGCGCGCCGCGTCGTCGAACCGGCCGGTCTTGGCCAGCACCGGTGCCAGCACGGTCCAGCCGCGGCCATCGGTCGGGTTCTTTTCCAGATGCGCCTCGACCTGCGCCACAAGATTGTCGAGCGGCTGCGAACTCGGCGGCGCCTTGGCCCGCGCGGCCAGCGGTTCGTCCGGCAGCATCGGCGAGCCGAGCGGCAGATACACGGCGATCGCGAGCACCGGCAGTCCGATCAGCGCCACCACCGCGACCATGCGGCGCAGGCCGCGGCGGGTGGTGGTCGGCGTCGAGCGCTCGGCCTCGGCGCTGGCGAGCAGCCGGCGGCCGATCTCGACTTTGGCGGCGGAGGCTTCGGACGGGCCGATCAACCCAATCGCGGCGTCGCGGTCGACTTCGGCGAGCTGGTCCTTGTAGACCGCCGCCTCGCTGCCATCGCGCTGCGCCTTGACGCTACGCCCGAGCGGCCACAGCACGGCGAACACCGCCACGGCCGTCATCATCGCGAACACAAACCAAAGCGCCATTCGAGCGAGGTTCCGGGTGAAGACTATGGAGCCGCGGCACCGGCCCGGCAGGTCGAAAATCCGGGCGGGTTACACCATGGTCGGACGATAGCCGCAATTGACATTTGCGGCACCGGATAAGGCGCCGCAGGGGATGAAACTTGATTTGAATCAAAGGGGGTTCAGCCCGCTCGCGCAGCCGGCTTGCGTTCCACCACAACCATCGCGTTTTCGACCGCGCGACTCATCAGCGAGGCATAGTCGTGGCTGAACAGCAATTCGCAGAACCGGACCGCGGCCTGCGCCTGCTGATGCCGGAATGGCTTTACCCGGGCATCGGAGCCGCGCAGCGACTGCACCAGAGCGTCGGTTGATTTCTCGACATATTGCTGCAGCTCGGAATAGGTCCGCTGCGTCACTTCGTTGATCGCCAGCTCGCTGGCATAGGTGCGGCACACCGCGACGAAATCGATCAGCGCGGCAGTCTCGTCGACCTCGAGCTGGTCGAGCCTGGCGCCGCTGGCGATGTCCTTGTCGGGACGCTGGCGCAGCAGCCGGCGCACCCTGCCCGGCACGCTCTCGATCTCCGACTTCACCGCGTTGGAGATGTCGACCCGGATCGCGGCAAGCTGCTTGCCCCACGACGAGTCGCTGCGGATGTCGAGCTCGGTGCGCAGGCCGCGAATGCCGTCGTGAATCACTTTGAGATTCTCGGCGACGTTGCCGTAGTGGCCGCGGCGGATTTCCTCGCGCAGATCGGCGGTGAGCCGCGCCAGATCCTGGATCGCCATGGTGACGGCAACGCCGTAAGGCGTGGCGGCGACCTTGATCTCGTCGTCCGAGCCCGCGACCTTGATGGCCATCCGGACGATCTGCCACGGCTGGTTGAGGTGGTTGAGGATCAGCGTCAGCGCGAACGGCAGCAGGATCGGGGTCTGCAGCGCCGGCACGTTGAGCGCCGCGATCATCGAATTGACCTGGCTCTCGCCGAACACCCGCAGGTTGCTGGAGAGCTTGCCGTTGAAGGTGTCGATGGCGTCGCGGTTCTTCAGCACCGCGCCGATCGGCGCCAGATCTTCGACCGCCGACGGCGGACCGACGCGTGACATCGTGCGCTGGCGGTCGACGCCCGGCTCAGGGTTGATCAGCTTGTCGATCGCAGCGGCGGCGGCCTGCTGCAGCTTGCGGACCAGCTGCTCGACCTGCGATGCGGGCGCGCCACGCAGGCCGATCAGCTCGGCTTCGAATTCGCGGATCTGATCCGGAATGCCCTCACGCTCCAGCCACTGCCAGACCGAGGTCAGCGACGAACGCCGGAGCTGGCCGGGCCGCGGCGATTCCTTGGGATCGATCAGGAACGGTTCCAGCACCCGGAACATCAGCCGGGCCGGATCCTCGGAGCGCGGCTTGTTGTCGTCCTCGGAGCCGCGAACGATCTTGCGCAACTCCTCCAGCACGAAGCTGGCGACCGCGACATCTTCGCCCCGTTCGAGCGCACGCTCGAATTCCCGCATCAGCAGCGCTTGGGACTGCGGCGGGAGCTGGGAGAGATAATCTCTCAGCCGTTCGGTGGGTGTCTGGCTCATGCGCCCAATGGTTTGCAGGCTGTCCGCACGCGTGGACTTGCGCTCCGCTCGCACGGTGCCGGTCACGCCACGGCGCTACCCTCCAGAGATAGCCACGGCGATGTTAAGAAGGGGTTGAGGTGACCGCGTCGAACGCTGGATTCACACTCTTCTGACGCTGCCGCTCACGCAGATAAGGTGCTGGAAAGTTTCGTTTTCCAGCACATCAACCGGCGGACGCAGGGCTAGCTTTGGGCGGTCCAGGGCGCGCCGTCATTGGCGCGGCAGGCGGTGCCGCGGGAGATCTCGATCTGCTGGCCGATCGTCACCGCGTGCGAATAGCCGCGGCAGGTCGAGCCCTGCTTCATATAGACCGGACCCGGCACGATGTTGCCGTAGCGGCCCGAGGACGCGTTCTTCCACGCCACCGGCGCGCCGGATTCGCCGCGATCGAGCGCCTCCAGCTCGGCCGCATAGGCCAGCCGGCGGTCTTCGGCATTGAGCAGCGCGCCGATCTTCGGCCCGATCAGGCCACCCATCGCGGCGGCATCGACCGCGGCGCTGCCGTCATTGCGGCCGAAATCCGAGGTCGCAGTGCTGGTGAAGGAATCCACCCGGGCCACCAGCCCGGACGTGCGATCGCACCCGGCCAGCGCCAGCGCGCCGGCGAGCAGCAACAGCGGCTTCACCCCCCAAGACGTCATGGTCATCCCCAACGGCTCCCCGAAGGCCAACAGCCTACATCCATAACCGTTAAGGAAAACAAGATGCAAATTCTGGCGCCCCTGTGGCAGCGCCATTTTTGGAAAATCTTGTAAAGGGGCCTGATTGGGGGCTTTACCGCTCACGAACCTTGGATCGACGCGTCGCCTCCTCGCTCTGATCCTCGAGAGATTCGTCGCGATGTCTAAGCGTCGAAGCTCTCTTATGAGCTTCCGAAAAGATATGCCCGTACTTTAAGAGAGATTCACGGCGTTGTTCGCGCTCCTGCGGCGTCTCCCCCGTCCGATTTTGGGCTATCTGAGGCATCTGCAGAGTTCCTCTGAGCGACATTTGCTTGCTTCTTGTCTATAACAATGTTCTTCCCAGAACCATCTAGCATCGCGACGAGCCGATCGCTACCGTACTTCGGGATCAAGCAGTCCATAGCGCGGGAGCTGACCAAACGCATCAACGCGGGCGTAGGCAGCTCGACACGCTGAAACAATTCGCGCGCCTCTTCAAGATCGATCACAAAGTCGTGTGACGGATAGTCGTACACTAGGCGTTTCAGAGCATCCTTCTGAAGATTGTTAAACTTCCGATTAAGGCGCTCTCCGTATCGGATCGCGATGCTCAGATCTCGATAGTCTTGGCCTAATGCATCCGGATTGATCTGCTCATATATCCGAGACATTAGCTTGGAGGAAACCCGCGCGGCGACATCTGCTGCGGTCCTGAATGACACTGCCGTTCCGCTCTTGCTGATAATTTCAGTCATAAAATGTTCAAAAAGGTCGAAGCTGTGAGTCTTCAGATCCTCCAGGGCAGAACGCGTAGTAAGGCCCGAGCGACGGCCCGATAACTCGTCTCGCTTCAGGAGCTGAACGTCTAACGGTCCTATTTCTCCAAATGGACTGATCACCACAGAATTGGCAGCAGTAACGAGCAAGGTCCCGGCGCTTTTGCATTCAGCAGGCAAGAACGCGACTACGTCCTCATAGACGGTCTGGAGAAGTCTCGCCGTCCGATAGGCAGCGTTGGCAGAGCCGCCGTAGGTAACCAAAATAAGAACGACGTTGTCGTTTTTCTTGTGGCGGTTCACGCATCCCATCACTTCAGGGAACGTACTCTCGCGAATATCTTCATTCACGAGCAGAAAGTCATATCCATCATCGAACTTTTCGGACTTCGATGCTTTTGATGAACTTGCTCCATTAAGCTCGCCGCCATTTGGGCCCGAGGCATCTTTTAAAGGAGTAGCACGGCGCCGCGTCGTGTCAGAAAGCTCTTCCATCGCGATCACAAATGGCTTGATCCAATGACTCCTGATTAGTTGAAGACGCCATAAATCACAACCAAAAAACGCGCACTAAGCGGCAGGCAGGGTCAGCTCGGCGCGCAGGCCGCCGATCGGGGCGTTGTCGAGCTTCAGCTCGCCGCCGTAAAGCGCTGCAAGATCAACGACAATTGCCAATCCTAGGCCCGAGCCGGGCTTGCTCTCGTCGAGCCGTTTGCCGCGGCGGGCGACCAGCGCGCGCTGCTCAGCCGATAGCCCGATACCGTCGTCGTCGACCACGATCCGCAGTTTGGGCGGACCGCCCGGCTCATCGCTCTTCTTGCCGGTGACCGCGATGAACACCCGTCCCGCCGCCCATTTGCAGGCGTTGTCGACCAGATTGCCGACCATCTCCTCGAGGTCCTGGCGCTCGCCGCGGAACTTGAGGCCGGGCGTAACCTCGGCGCGGACCTGGATGGCGCGGTCGCGGTGGATCTTCTCCATGGTCCGGCGCAGCGCCTCGATCACCGGCTCGACCTCGGTGATGGTGCCGACCACGGTGAGCCGGGCCGCGATCCGGGCCCGCTCCAGGTGGTGGGTGACCTGGCTGCGCATCAGCTCGGCCTGCTCCATCACCTTGGCGGCCAGCGGGTCGCCCGGCCGGGCGCCCGCTTCGTTGACCAGCACCGACAGCGGCGTCTTGATCGCGTGCGCCAGGTTGCCGACATGGGTACGGGCGCGCTCGACGATCTCGCGATTGGCTTCGATCAGCGCATTGGTTTCGCGCGCCAGCGTCGCGATCTCGACCGGGAACTGGCCCTCCAGCCGCTCGGCGCGGCCGGACCGGACGTCGGCGATCGACTCCGAGATCCGCTTCAGCGGCGCGAGGCCGAACCGGACCTGGAAGATCGTGGTCAGCACCAGCCCGATCGACAGCGCCACGAAGGTGCCGGCGAGGTAGTAATCGAAGGTCCGGGTCTCTTCGAAGATCTCGGTGGCGTCGCCCGCCACGGTGACGACGAACTTGCCGTCGAGGCCGAGATCGACCGGCCGCTCGACCATGCGCAGGGTCTGCCCCTCCGGCCCGTCGACATAGCCGTGCCGTACGCCGGACGGGCCAAGTTCGATGCCCTGATCTTCCAGCCGGGGCAGCTTGCGGTCCCACAGCGACCGCGAGGCGCGGGTTTCCGGCTTCTCGCCGTCGGTGCGGACCACCTGCCAGTACCAGCCGGACAGCGGCAGATCGAACAGCGGCTCGCCGATCGACTGGAACGCCTCCTGGGTGGTGTCGGGGGTCGCAACCTCGGCGATGATGGTGCGCAGATAAAGGTTGAGCCGGCGATCGAACGCGCGCTCCGAGGCGCCGCGATACACCGACGACAGAGCGATACCGGTGATCGCCAGGATCACCACCACCCACGCGGTCGCCGACAGGAACAGCCGGGTGGCGAGCGAACTGCCGCGGCGGGAGGGTTTGGCGGTCACCGCGTCGCCGGCGCGCTAATGCGCGTCCGCGGCCGGCGGCGACAGCAGATAGCCGAGCCCGCGCACGGTCTGGATGATGTCGACGCCGAGCTTCTTGCGGATGCGGCCGACGAACACTTCGATGGTGTTGCTGTCGCGGTCGAAATCCTGATCGTACAGATGCTCGACCAGTTCGGTGCGCGACACCACCCGGCCGGAGTGGTGCATCAGATAGGCCAGCAGCCGATATTCGTGGCTGGTCAGCTTCACCGGGTTGCCGCTGACGCTGACCCGGCCGGTGCGGGTGTCGAGCACCACCGGGCCGCAGGTCAGTTCGGATTGGGCGTGGCCGGCGCTCCGCCGCAGCAACGCGCGGATCCGCGCCAGCACCTCCTCGAGGTGGAACGGCTTGGCGACGTAATCGTCGGCGCCGGCGTCGAAGCCCTGCACCTTGTCGCTCCAGCGGTCGCGCGCGGTGAGGATCAGCACCGGCATCGCGCGACTGTTGCGCCGCCACGCTTCCAGCACCGAGATGCCATCCATCTTCGGCAAGCCGATATCCAGCACGACGGCGTCGTACGGCTCGGTGTCGCCGAGGAAATGCCCCTCCTCGCCATCGAAGGCGCGGTCGACCACGTAACCGGCATCGGTCAGCGCGGTGGTGAGCTGGCGGTTGAGATCGGGGTCATCTTCGACGACGAGCAGACGCACCTTCAACTCCGGTCGTTTGATGCACTGGCAGGCGAAGCGCTGACAGCATGACGGATGTGAAGATGAGCGGCGGCGGGGTGAATGCGCGGTGAACGACGGCGCGGCGCCGGATTACTTTTTCTTCACGACCGCTTTGACCAGCCTGTCGATCATACCCGGGCTGTCCTGCCCGGTGGCAGCGCAGACCTTTTCGCGGGTCCGACCGCTGACATAGACGCCTAGCACGCCGAATCGGAAACCCCAATAGGCGACCAGGAGCGCGGTGGCGCCGATCAGCGCGTTGATGGTGGCGACGTCGCCGGTCCAGAACTCATGCACCAGCACCGCCCACAGCGCGGCGCATTCGGCGGTCAGCTCGAAGGCGTACACCGGCCGCCACCAGCGCTGCACCGGGTCGTTGGCGGCGAGTTCGGCCCGGATCGTCGCCTGGGTTTCGGCGATCGCGGTGCGCTGGGCTTCCGCCTCGGCGCGGACCGCCTCGCACCACCTGGCCTCGGCCTCCACGATCCGCTCCGGCGCGGCCGCCGGCAGCGACGCCTGCACCACCTCCGGAGTCGACACCGACGCGCCGAGCGCATCGGACAGGATCTTGCCCGCCGCGCCGCCGAGCGGTCCGCCGAGTGCGGTGCCCAGAATCGGCGCGCCGAGCGCGATCACCTGTTTGGCGAGATCGGCCCAATCCATGGTCAGCTCCTCCGGAAGGCCGCGCGCAGCACGGCGACGATTTGGCTCCACCGCGACGGCGGCGGTTGTGTTTGCGATTGAGGCGCCACTTCGGTGCGCGGCGGCGACGGCTGCGGCGGCGCGATCACCACCGGCGTCTCGGCCAGCGCCGCCTTCCAGTTCGCCAGCCACGCCTTGCGTTCGGCGAGCCCGATGGTGCCGCCGTTGAGCCGGCGGGTGACGCCGACGATGTCATCGGCCTGCGCGAACGGCAGACAGCCGCAGGCGACGAAATCAGCGACGCCGCACAGCAGGAAGTAGCGCGGATCGATCAGCAGGTCGGGAGCGTTCACCAGGTCGAGGCCGGTGAGCGCGGCGAGCCGCGCGTAGCCCTCGCGCCCGGTGGTCTGCGCCGCGCCGCGGCCGCGATAGCTCCAGCCGTCGTCGGAGCCGGCGCGGTTGCCCATCCGGCCGTTATAGACCTTGTTGGCGAGCGCCCGCGGATCGTGGGCATAAGGCGCAGCACTCGCCGGCGTCGGAAACCGCGACGGCCATACCTGCATCATCCGCGCCGCGGTGTAGTCGAGATTCTCGACGACCTCCTGCCCGGCCCCGCATTCGTGGCTGAGCTGCGCCATCACATGCGCAGCAAGTCCTGGCGTGGTGATGCCAAAGCGGACAAACACGCTCTCCGACGCCGCCGCGGTGCCGGCAATCAGTCCCGCCACGCGCCGATCGCCCCGCGGCCACAATCGCCGCAGCAAGGGTTCGTCGATTTTCATGGGATTTGCCTCTGAGGCGGAGCGTCATTGCGACGAGCGTAGCGACGAAGCAATCCAGGCTCAGTGCCCGGCACGCTGGATTGCTTCGCTTCGCTCGCAATGACGATGTCGAATGACTTGATAGTTACCCAATCGCGCCGCGCGAGCCGAGCAATGCTGCGGGCTCGGCGTACATCTGGAACAGCGCGACGTTGACCGAAGCCGCGGTGCTGCCGTTGTTCATCCACAGATGCGGAGTGAGGAATTGCGTGGCGATCGGCAGATCGCTCGTCACGACGCCGGTCGCGACATCGCCTGAATTCAGCCGCTCGACGCGGTAGCGGATCTCGTTGCCGTTCGGCTCGGCCGAAACTAACAACTCATACAGATCCTGCCCGCCGGTGGTCGGGAAGCCGGCGCCGAGACTGGTCTTTGTCGCCACACCGCTGCCGTCGTTGCTAAGCAGCGACAGCGTGGTATCGCCGGACTCGAAGCCGACGCCGATCAGGTTGAGCAGCGTGCTCGGAGCGACGTTGCCGATCGGGCTCGCCGAGCCATAAAGCCCGGCGAACAGCCGGCAATTGGTTTGAAACCACTCGATGCCGAACCGCATCAGCAGATAGAAGCCGCCGAGGCTGGCGGCATTGCCGCGCCACAGCGTCAGCGCCGATCCGCTCACCCCGGCCGATGCGCCGCTGCTCGCGGCGGAGACGAGATCGAGCCGCGGCGACGACAGGAACAGATTGCCGGCCGACGGGCTGACCGCGGTCGCGGTGCCGGTGAGCGTGGCGCCGAGGCCGATGATATCAAGTGAGGCGCTGCCCGGCCGCGGCGACCATTGCAGTGGCTGACGGCGCCGCGCGTCCTTCAGATCGAGCCGGCCATGTAGCGCCGACCATCCGCGCAGGCTCGCGTAGTAATTCGTCGCATCCGGCGTCAGCTTGACGACGAAGTCGTCGCTGCCGAGCAGGCCGAGCAGCGCCCGCGAATTCCAATTGTCCTGCAGGATCAGCCCGGCGTCTCTCGCGGCGGCGCTCTTGTTGATGGTCACGCGCATATGACCGCTGCCGGGCATGACGTCGTCGTTCGACAGCAGCACGTTGTCGGACTTCACCGCCAGGCGACGGCTCGAATCCGCCGTTGTATTGACGCCGAGCAGCGGCAGGTTCTGAAACGCCGCCAGCGCGTTCACCCACGCCGCGCCGCTCCACGCCAAAAGGGTCTGCGTCGACAGATCGTAAGCGAGCCAGCCCGGGTTCGGCGCGAAGAACCGCCAGTCGCCGTCGTAGTAAGCGGCGACCTGCCCGCTCTTGCCGGTCCAGGCGCCGCTGGCACTCGCGGCGACGATCCAGCGCTGCCCCTCGCTTGGCGATGGCGGCGGCGTGCTCAGCGCCGACGACAGCACCGCGAGTTGCACAAGACCGTCGAG
>NZ_QTKI01000528.1:0-2776 GCF_010820945.1 Rhodopseudomonas sp. BR0C11 | reverse complement strand
CGGCTGTGCAACAACACCTCAAGCCGGGTGGGAATCGCGCTGGGCTACAAGGACGTCGACGGCTGGACCACCGAGGGCTGGTGGAATGTGTCGTCGCGAAGCTGCGAGACGCTGCTGCGCGGCGCTCTGGTGGCGCGCTACTACTACATCTACGCGCTCGATTACGACCGCGGCGGCGAGTGGTCGGGCCAAGCCTTCATGTGCTCGCGCGACAAAGAATTCACCATCAAGGGGACCGAGAACTGCCTGGCGCGCGGCTTCGACCGCACCGGCTTCTTCGAGGTCGACACCGGCGAGCAACGGGCCTGGACCGTGCAATTGACTGAAAGTAACGAACAGAACATGCAGAAGCTGCCGGGAATGCCCGGGGCGCCGGGGACCGGCTTGCCGGGCATTCCTCCGTCGCCGGGCCGCACCGCCCCCGCCACGCCTGGCAATCCAGGCGAGGCCGGGACCAAGCCATGAGACGCCTGCGCCGGATCAAGATCCTCGCCACGCTCGGCCCCGCCTCTTCCGACAGCGCGATGATCCGCAAGCTGTTCGAGGCCGGCGCCGACGTGTTCCGGATCAACATGAGCCACACCCCGCACGACAAGATGCGGGAGCTGGTGAAGACCATCCGTAACGTCGAGAGCAGCTACGGCCGCCCGATCGGCATCCTGGTCGATCTGCAGGGGCCAAAGCTGCGGCTCGGCTCGTTCGCCAACGGGCCGATCCAGCTCAACAACGGCTCGAGCTTCGTCCTCGACTCGATCAAGGAGCCGGGCGATGAGACGCGGGTGTATCTGCCGCATCCGGAGATCCTGGCCGCCCTCAAGGTCGGTGACGCACTGCTGCTCGACGACGGCAAGGTGCGCTTGATCTGCGAAGAGACCGTGGGCGATCGCGCGGTGACCCGCGTGGTGATCGGCGGCAAGATGAGCGACCGCAAGGGCGTCAGCCTGCCCGACACCGATCTGCCGATGTCGGCGATGACCAACAAGGACCGCGCCGATCTCGAAGCGGCGTGCGAGACCGGCATCGACTGGGTGGCGCTGAGCTTCGTGCAACGCGCCGAAGACGTCGTCGAAGCCAAGCGGATGATCCGCGGCCGCGCCGCCGTGATGGCCAAGATCGAGAAGCCGCAGGCGATCGACCGGCTGCAGGACATTCTCGACGTCTCCGACGCGCTGATGGTGGCGCGCGGCGACCTCGGCGTCGAGATGCCGCTCGAGCGGGTGCCGTCGCTCCAAAAGCAGATGACCCGCATGGCACGGCGCGCCGGCAAGCCGGTGGTGGTCGCGACCCAGATGCTGGAATCGATGATTTCCAGCCCGGTGCCGACCCGCGCCGAAGTCTCCGACGTCGAGCGCGACGTCACCTATCGCACCGGGGTGACGGCACAGCGCCCCGATCCGGAAGCGACCGCCGGCGACGCCATCGCGGGCGCAGCGCGGCAGATCGCCGAAACGCTCGACCTGTCGGCGATCATCTGCTGGACTTCGTCGGGCTCGACGGCACTGCGGGTCGCACGCGAGCGGCCGAAGGTGCCGGTGGTGGCGATCACCCCGAGCATCAGCACCGGGCGCAAGCTATCGGCGGTGTGGGGCGTGCATTGCGTCGTCGCCGAAGACGCCAAGGATCAGGACGACATGGTCGAGCGCGCCGGCCGCATCGCATTCCGCGACGGCTTCGCCAAGTCCGGCCAGCGCGTCATCATCGTCGCCGGCGTCCCGCTCGGCACTCCGGGCGCCACCAACATGGTCCGCATTGCCTATGTCGGACCGAGCGACGCGGAGATGTGACTGAGGCTCTGCGATGAGAAACGAACCGCTCGTCATTCCGGGGCGCCGCGCAGCGGCGAACCCGGAATGACTGAAGAAGAGCTCAGCTCACCAGCTTCGCATCGAGCGTGATCTTGGTGTTGAGCAGCTTCGACACCGGACACCCGGCTTTGGCCTTGGCGGCGCAGTCCTGGAAGGTGGCGTCGTCGGCGCCGGGGATTTTGGCGGTGAGCGTCAGATGGATCGCGGTGATGGCGAAGCCGTCGCCCTGCTTCTCCAACGTGACGTCGGCCTTGGTTTCCATCTGCTCGGCGGTGAGCTTGGCTTCGCCGAGGATCAGCGACAGCGCCATGGTGAAGCAGGCGGCGTGGGCGGCGCCGATCAGTTCCTCAGGGTTGGAGCCGGGCTTGCCTTCGAACCGGCTGGCGAAGCCGTAGGGATAGTCGGACAGCGCGCCGCTCTTGGTCGAGATCGCGCCCTTGCCGTCCTTGATGCCGCCCTGCCACTTCGCCGAACCGGATGTCGTGCTCATTGGGATCTCCCGTGCTGATGTCGAATCGACCGCGCGGCACATCGTCCGTGCGGCGACGGTTGAGGTGGACCTTGGATGTGGGGTGGTTCGTCCGGATTCAAAGCGCGACGACGTAGAAGCGCGTCAGATGTCGCGGCCCTCGACCTTCTCCGACAGCGTCTTGACGAGGTCGGGCACCTTGTCGAGATGCGGATTGAGCGCGAGCGCCCTGCGGAACGCATCGAGCGCCCGTTTGTCGTCGCCGAGTTCCTGCATGATCATGCCGAGGCCGGCGAGCGCACCGAAATGCCGCGGCTCGCGCGCCAGCACCTGCTCGATGTCTTCGAGCGAGTGCATGTAATCGTTCTGCAAATAGTAGATCGTCGCGCGCCGGTTCCAGCCTTCGACGTAATCCGGCCTCAGCTTGACCACGGCGTCGAGCAGCTTCAACGCGACGTCGAACTGCTTGGCATCCATCGCCACCTTTGAGCGCGCCATCAGC
>NZ_QTKI01000527.1:0-2785 GCF_010820945.1 Rhodopseudomonas sp. BR0C11 | reverse complement strand
GGATTCCGGGCTCGCGCTCCCCGCGCCCCGGAATGACGAACGAGAGGCTGTAACAGCTGCAAGGGGGGACCGATTATGTGGCGCAGTCGCAGCCACTTTCATTTGCGTCATGCGCGGGCTTGACCCGCGCATCCATCGCGCGCGCCAGCGCGCTATCTTGCGAAGAGTGATGGATTGCCGGGTCAAGCCCGGTAATGACGGCGATGTAAACGAGCGGCCGCTAGATGAACGCAGTGATATTCGTGTAAGTCGAAATGGAGGCAGAGTGTGCTCAGGTGGTGCTACATCATCAGTCCCACCTGGCACGGTGCTACGCACTTCTGTCTGTCGTCAGTTTCGACGAGTTTGGTCTGAACGGTCTTTAAACCGCCTCGCCCCGCGCCTGCAGCGCGGCGTTGCGGATGCCGGCGATGTTGGTCTTGTACGCTTCCAGCGTGCCGCCCTTGAACACGGCGGAGCCGGCCACGAAGGCGTTGGCGCCGGCGGCGGCGAGTTCGCCGGCGACCTTGTCGGACACGCCGCCGTCGACCTCGATGTCGATCGGCCGGCCCGCCACCATGGCGCGGATCTGCTTGATCTTCTGAACCGCGCTCGGGATGAACGCCTGGCCGCCGAAGCCGGGGTTCACCGACATCACCAGCACCAGATCGATGTCATCGAGCACGTATTCGATCGCGCTCGGGTGCGTGCCGGGATTGAGCGAGACGCCGGCCTTCTTACCGAGCGCGCGGATCGCCTGCAGCGAGCGGTGCAGATGCGGGCCGGCTTCGGCGTGCACGGTGATGATGTCGCAGCCGGCCTTGGCGAAGGCCTCCAGATACGGATCGCACGGCGCGATCATCAGATGGGCGTCGAACACCTTCTTGGTGTGCGGCCGCATCGCCTTGATCACGTCCGGGCCGTAGGAAATGTTCGGCACGAAATGGCCGTCCATCACGTCGAGATGGATCCAGTCGCAGCCGGCGGTATCGACCGCGCGGACCTCTTCGCCGAGCTTGGAAAAATCCGAGGCGAGGATCGAGGGCGCAATGGCGAGCGGACGGAGCGCGAAGGAGGACATCAGGGCTTCCAGGTGCGTGTGGGGTGGATCAGCTTCGCTACCACGCCGCGCCGGTTCCCCGCAAATCCCGAGCTCACGCCCCGGCCGTGCGGGCCCGGCAGGTTGTGCCGGATGGGGCAGAAATTGCCGTCTTGCCGGCCCGGCGCACGCGAAAAACACCAGCATTTACGGGAGCTTCGCGGCTGGCACGGCGATTGCTCATCCGAAGCTTGGAATGATCCGTGCGTAGTTGCCGGCCGCGGCCAGCGGTGTAATGCGGAGCTTCGATCATGCTGCCTGCCATTGGCGCGCTGGGCGCGCTGTCCGGACTGCTCAATACGCTGAGCTCGACGTCGAAATCGTCGTCGCAGAGCACCAGCTTCACCAACCCGTTTGCCAGCTCGAGCAGCAGCACGAGCACGTCGTCGTTCCCAACCCTGTCGACCAGCGGCACCGGCTCGTTGCCGTCGAGCGGCCTGTCGCAGAAAACCATGCAGGCGCTGCTCGACGCGCAGAGCCAGCAGTCGACCTCCAGCTCCAGCTCGACCGCCTCGAAGACGCGCGACTCCGCGCTGAAGGATCTGTTCAAGCAGATCGATGCCGACGGCGACGGCTCGATCACCAAGGGCGAGTTCGAGAACGCGCTCGGCGCCGGCGGCACCAACGTCGCCAATGCCGACAAGGTGTTCGGCAAGATGGACGCCAACAACGACGGCAAGGTCAGCATGGACGAGATGTCCTCGGCGCTGAAGAGCGGCCGTCGGCATCACGCGCATGGCGGCGGTGGTGCGAACGGTGGCAACAGCGGTGGCGGCAGCAGCGATCCGTTGCTGCAGGCGCTGTCCGGTTCGTCCTCGACCAGCGTCACCAATTCCGACGGCAGCGTGACCACCTCCGTCACCTACTCCGACGGCAGCAAGGTGACGATGACGTCGGCGGCGACCGGCTCGTCGTCGAGCAGCGCGACCTCGTCGTACAATTTCGTCGAGCAGCTGATCCAGCGCCAGGCGTCGCAGATCCAGGCGGCCTCGGCCTCGTCGCTGTCGGTCAGCGCCTGATCACCGACGCTCATTCGTGCTGATGTGTTGCCGGGCTCGACCCGGCAATCCATCGCCTTCGATAAGCAACATGATAATCAACATGCGCGCGATGGACCCGCGGATGACTGCAGCGGCGCTGCCGCCTCACATCATCGCTTCGAGTCGAACCGATCGCGCCACGCCGGCTGCGCGTCCTTGAATGGCAGCGCGGTGGCCTCATAGACGCCGCGCGCGATCGCCCGCGCCACCGTGTTGGCCGCGATAGTGCCGAGCTCGGTGAGACCGGCGAGCGGCTCGACCGGTTTGACGCCGGTCGCCGCGGCGAACACCACGTCGCCGTCGAGCGGCGCATGCACCGGATAGATCGCCCGCGCGAAGCCGGTCTGCGCCAGCATCGCCAGCCGCTTCACCTGGGTCTTGGTCAGCGCCGCGTCGGTGACGACCGCGACCAACGTGGTGTTCTCCACCGCGCTCGGCGTCGCCGCGCCCTTCAGCCGCACTTTGAGCATGTCGGGCGTGAACGGCTCCGGCATGCCGAGCCCGCCGAATTCACCGTCCTGTTCGAACGGTGCCGACCAGAACCACGGGCCGTCGCCGATCGTCGCGCTGCCGATCGCGTTGACCACAGCGATCGCGCCCACCGTAACGCCGCCAGGCGTGGTCGCCGACGCCGAGCCGAGCCCGCCTTTGAGCGTCGCGGTGGTGG
>NZ_QTKI01000526.1:0-2788 GCF_010820945.1 Rhodopseudomonas sp. BR0C11 | reverse complement strand
CCAACCCGGTCAACCTCGATCCCCGCATGGCTTCCTTCGCCAACGGTGTCCACCGCCTCGACGGACAGCTCATGGTCGTCCTCGACGTCGACAAAGTGCTCGAAATCGCAACTCAACGTATGGCTGCATAACGTCTGGACTGATTGCGGCGCAATCGCAGGAACTGCCCATCCGGGCGTGAACTGATAGAGGCAGAAAATGAAGACATGTCTGGTGGTCGACGACTCGAGCGTCATCCGGAAGGTCGCGCGGCGCATCCTTGAAGGTCTCGACTTCGAGATCGTCGAAGCTGAAGACGGCGAGAAGGCGCTCGAAGCCTGCAAGCACGGGCTGCCCGATGCCGTTCTGCTCGATTGGAACATGCCGGTGATGGATGGCTACGAGTTCCTGCGCAATCTGCGCCGGATGCCCGGTGGCGACGCGCCGAAGGTGGTGTTCTGCACCACCGAGAACGACGTCGCGCATATCGCGCGGGCGCTGCATGCCGGCGCCAACGAGTACATCATGAAGCCGTTCGACAAGGACATCGTGACGGCGAAGTTTCAGGAAGTCGGCCTGATCTGACGGGGGTCGGACGGCCGGTTTTGACGCCGCGGTGTGGGACGCGGTGGGGAGTGGAAGTATGCGTTGCGTCGGTGTTCTATGAGCGTAGCTTTGGCAGGTAGTCCCGCTACGAATTCGGCGCAATATGAGCCGTTGCGCGTGATGATCGTCGACGACTCGGTCGTCATCCGCGGTTTGATCTCCAGATGGGTCGAGGCCGAGCCGGACATGGTGGTCGCAGCATCGCTGCGCACCGGGCTCGACGCCGTCAATCAGCTCGAACGGGTACGCCCCGACGTTGCGGTGCTCGATATCGAAATGCCCGAACTCGATGGCATTTCGGCGCTGCCACAGTTGCTCGCCAAGAAGCGCGACCTGGTCGTGATCATGGCGTCGACGCTGACCCGCCGCAACGCGGAGATCAGCTTCAAGGCGCTGTCGCTCGGCGCCGCCGATTACATCCCGAAGCCGGAAACCACCCGCGAGCCGCAGGCCGCCGACATCTTCAAGCACGATCTGCTGCAGAAGATCCGGTCGCTCGGAGGCCGGGTTCGCCGCCGCGCTGTGCCTGGAGCTGCTGCGCCGGCGATCACGCGCGACCCGCATCCGGCTCCGGTGCCGCACCCCGCCGTGGCCACGCCGACCGTTGCCAGCCAGGCTGCGCTGGTGAAGCGCTCGTTCGGTCCGACCGCGCCGCGCGTCCTGCTGATCGGCTCGTCGACCGGGGGCCCGCAGGCGCTGATGTCGATGGTGGCCGATATTGGTCCGGTGATCGATCGTTTCCCGGTGCTGATCACCCAGCATATGCCGCCGACCTTCACGACCATTCTGGCCGAGCACTTGGCGCGCGCCAGCCGCCGTCCGGCGCACGAAGGCATCGAAGGCGAAGCCATCAAGCCCGGCAACATCTATCTCGCCCCCGGCGGCAAGCACATGCGTGTCGCCAAGCAGGGCGGCAATCCGGTGATCGCGCTCGACGATGGTCCGCCGGTGAACTTCTGCAAGCCTGCGGTCGATCCGTTGTTCATGTCCGCGATCGAAGTGTGGCAGAGCGGCATTCTCGCCGTGGTGCTGACCGGCATGGGTTCGGACGGCATGCGCGGCGGCAAGGACATCGTCGCGGCCGGCGGCAGCGTGATCGCGCAGGACGAAGCCTCCAGCGTGGTGTGGGGCATGCCTGGCGCGGTCGCCAATGCCGGCGTCTGTGCCGCGGTGCTGCCGCTCAATCAGATTGGCCCGAAAGTGGTGCGCCTGTTCGCAGGAGACCGCTCGTGAACCCACAGGATTACGATTTCCTCCGCAAGCTCCTGAAGGAGCGTTCCGGGCTCGATCTGTCGGCCGACAAACAATATCTGGTGGAGAGCCGACTGCTGCCGCTGGCGCGTCGGCTCAGCCTCGGGGGCATCAGCGACCTGGTGCAGAAGATGAAGGGGATGGGCGCGGAATCGCTGATCTCCGACGTCGTCGAGGCGATGACCACCAACGAAACGTTCTTCTTCCGCGACAAGGTGCCGTTCGATCACCTGCGCGAGGAGATGCTGCCGGCGCTGCTGCAGGCACGTGCGGCGCGGCGTTCGCTGCGGATCTGGTGTGCGGCGTCATCGACCGGCCAGGAGCCTTATTCGATCGCGATGACGCTCAAGGAGCTTGGCCCGGCTGTGGCCGGCTGGCGGTTCGAGATCATCGCCACCGATCTGTCGCCGCAGGTGCTGGAGAAATCCAAGTCGGGGCTGTTCAGCCAGTTCGAAGTCCAGCGCGGGCTGCCGATCCAGCTGTTGGTGAAGTACTTCAAGCAGGCCGGCGAGGTGTGGGAGCTCAGCCCCGAGATCCGCGCCATGGTGCAGCATCGTCAGCTCAACCTGCTGCACGACTTCTCGTCGCTCGGCACCTTCGACATCGTGTTCTGCCGCAACGTGCTGATCTATTTCGATCAGACCACCAAGGTCGCCATCTTGGAGCGGATCGCCAAGCGGCTCGAGCCGGACGGCTATCTGACCCTCGGCGCCGCCGAGACCGTGGTGGGCCTGACCGACGCGTTCAAGCCGCACAATTCGCGCCGCGGCGTGTATCTGCCGAACCTGAAGTCGGCGCCGTCGATCGTCCCGGCATTCCCCGCGACCTCCGCCCTCAGCAGCCTGCGCGCCGGCTGAGGCACGCTTCGGCTCTTCAACCGCATCACTGCTCCACACCCTTCGTCATTCCGGGACGCTCGCGCCAGCGAGCGAGCCCGGAATCCCGAGCTTGT
>NZ_QTKI01000525.1:0-2795 GCF_010820945.1 Rhodopseudomonas sp. BR0C11 | reverse complement strand
GGGCGTCGGCGCCAACGCGGCCGCGAATGCCGGGGCAGCCGCTGCCGGCGGCGAGGGGGCGGCGGGGCCGAGCAGCGGCACGTTATAGTCCGACACCGAGAGGTCGGCGAATTCGACCAGCGCCACGCCGCACACCCGGCGGATCACCAGCGGCAGCAGCATCGCGATCTCGTCTCGGAAGCTGTCGCGGACGGTGATCAGCAGCGGCTCGGCGGACGCGGAAGGCCCGAGCATTCTCAACCAGGCGTTCAGCCAGTCGGGAGACTGAAACGGGGTGATCGCCGCGGAAGGGCCGAGCGCCGCGGCGCGTTGCAGAAACAGTTCGGAGTCGGAGGTTGCTTCGGCGAGATAGCGGCCGGCGGCATTTGCCGCCCACCGCATCGGTCGATCAAAATCGATCTGCGCCATTACCCAACTCGCTGCCGCCGCAGCCTCGCCATCCGCGATCTGTCGGCAGGCTGCAGATTAGCGCCGACCGGTTCGGTTCTCGTTGACGTCAGTGACGCACAGACCAAACTTGTCGCATCAGCGTTAACGCGGCGGTGACTCAGCCGCCGAAAACGCTTCTGACTGTGGAAAATCGCCGGGCTGCAGCTCGATCGGATGGCCGTGCGGGGTGCGATCGGCGGCGCGGTCCCAGGCGTCGCGGTACTGATGCTGGGTCGCGAGGCTGGCGACGCCCTTGGCTGCGACCATCTGTTCCAGCGTCGCTAGCCAATGGCGGTAGTAGGTGTCGCCGCAGTCGGGATCGCCGTCAGCCTGGGCTCGGCGGATCTCGGCGGACAACGCCGCCGCCCATTCCGGCCAAGTGAACAGGCCGCGGCTGTGCAGCGTCACCGCCATCGCAAAGGCGTGGGCTTCCCAGGGCTCCCGGAACACTGGGCCGTCACCGTCGCGGGGCAGGCCCGGCACGCTGCGCGCCGCGATCGCCGCAGCCTCGGAATGGCCGCTCATCACGCCGGCTCCAGATATGAATCCCAGGCATCGACCGAGACCCGCGAGGTCGGGTCTGCATCGTCGCCCCACAACTCCCGTGCTTCGAATGCCACCGTGTACAGCCATTGCGGCTGCTCGCCGCCGCCATGCGCGTGACTGTCGGGAAACACATGCGCGCCGTGCACCAGTTCGATCGTGCCGACCCGGCCGCGGACGTAGCGCGGCAGCCGGATATGGGTTCGTGGATGTAGCTCCTTGGCGCGGACCCGATCGCCGACGCCGAACCGGGCAGGGACCGCGGCGTCACGTTCGGTCGGCGCACCGCGCGCCAGCATCGGGGCGACGTCTGGGGCCGACAGCACTGGGACGTTCTTGGCCGGATGCAGCGGGCGGCCCACATCGATTTCATCTGCGGTGACGAGGCCGCGTTCGGCCATCAGTGTTTCGAGGCCCGCGAGCCAGAGCTGATAGTAGCTCTTCGACAGATAATCGATCGGTGCACGGTTCTCGCGGGCGAACCGCGACATGTCGATGTTCCAGCCGCCGGGACGTCCCATCGCGAGCGTCAGCGCGAAGGCACGGCGCTCCCACGCGGCATGAAACAGCGGCTCATCGCTCTCGGGCATCACCGGCCCGAAGCCGTCCATGCCGCCCATGTCGTGCGCGCCGTTCATTGCGTGATCTCCGCAGGCGTGCGAGCAAGGCCGGTGCCGATCATGCTGTCGCGGGTGACGAGGTCGGCGAGCTGATCTTCGCCGAGATCGTCGCTGCCGACCGGACGCATGGGAATGACCAGGTAACGGATTTCCGCAGTGGAATCCCACACCCGGATCGCCGTGTCCTGCGGCAGTGTCACGCCGAATTCGGCCAGTACCGCGCGGGGTTCTTTGACCACACGCGAACGATACGGCGCCGATTTGTACCAGACTGGCGGCAGGCCGAGCACCGGCCACGGGTAGCAGGAGCACAGCGTGCACACGACCATGTTGTGGGTGGCCGGCGTGTTCTCGACCGCGACGATGTGTTCGCCTTGGCGGCCTGTGTAGCCGAGCTCGGCAATCGCTGCGGTGGCGTCGTGCAGCAGCCGCTCGCGATACGCCGGATCGCTCCAGGCCTTGGCGACCACGCGGGCACCGTTGCGCGGGCCGACCCTGGTCTCGTAGGTTTCGATCAGCTCATCGAGTGCCGCGGGATCGACATAGCCCTTTTCGGTGAGGATGGTTTCGAGCGCGCGCACCCGCAGCTCGGTCTCCGACAATTCGGAATGGTCGTGATCGTGGTGATGATGATGCTCATGGTCGGCCATGAAGTTGAGGATAGGCGGAAGTCGCGGAAGCTGTCGAGCCGGCCGTCTGCTAAGGCTGGTTCCATGCTTCCGCTGACCCGCGCCCTGACCGTTTTGCTGCTCGCCGTGATCGGGCTTGCCCTGCTGCTGTCGGGCGAAGCCTGGGCGGCGAACGGCGCCTATGCGGTCGATGCCACTGACATTTCCGAACTCGGTTCGTGCAAGTTGGAAAGCTGGTGGTCGCGCGCCACCAACGCGGACTTTTCGGCAGTGGCGAACCCGTCCTGCGTGGTGGACCTTGGTCGTCCTTTCGAGCTGACGCTGCAGGCGAGCCAGGCGCGCGCCGACGGCGACTGGAGCACGACACTGTCGCCGAAGCTCAAGACCGTCCTGGTGCCGACCGCGATCGGCCGGTTCGGTCTCGCGATCGAGGCGGGCGGCTCCTACGATGCAGCCAGCGGCAACAATACGGTCGCGTTCGTGACGTTGCCGGCGACCTACAGGCTGTCCGAGACGATGCGGGTCAACCTCAACGCGGGCTGGCTGTGGGATCGGACGATCGACCAGCACTATC
>NZ_QTKI01000524.1:0-2806 GCF_010820945.1 Rhodopseudomonas sp. BR0C11 | reverse complement strand
GCCCACCGCCTTGGCGATATTGACGGTCGGCAACAGCGTGTTCGCCGGCTCCGGCAGCGTCGGCGAGGGGCCGAAATCCTCGCCCTGTGCCAGGTTGGACTGATCGCCGCAGGCCGCGAGCGGCAGCACCAGGGCGAGGCACAGGGCGAGCCGGCTGGTCGGAAGCGATCGGCGCATCGACAAATCTCCACGGGAGGAACTGAACAATGGCAATGTCGGAAGCGGGGTTGTGTTCAATTCCCACCCGTGAAAATCAGTGAGACGGCTGGTCGCAGGGCGGCCGCGGCAAAAACCACGAACAAGAACGACAACGGGAAGAGAGCCGATGGGAGAAACGTCCGAGACCGCACAAGCGGCGCGGTCGCGCGCATGGCGCGGCGTCGCCGATCTGTATCATGCGGTGTTCACCGGCTTGGTCCTGTCTCTGGTCAGCCGCCGCGGCACGGCGGATGCCGCCGAATTCGTATTCCGGGTGTTTCGCCGTCAGCAGCAGGAGCGCTTCGTCTCCGGTCTCGCCAAGCTCGGGCTCAGCGATCTGCCGCCGGCGGTCGCGGCGGCGCAGTATCACTATCTGTCGAACTGGATCGGCGGCGTGCATGTCGAATACATGTACGAAACCGATCGCAAGGCGTGGATCCGCTATCCGCCGCCGCGCTGGATCTGGCGCGGCACGGCGATCTGCGGCGTGCCGGGCGAGGTGTCGAAGGCGATGCTGCGAGGTTGGCACGCCAATAACGGCGTCGCGCTCGGCAATCTCAAGCTCGGCTTCGTCTGCACCAAGCAGAGCGTCGACGGCCAGGACGGATTGGAAGGCTATTACTACGAGGCCGATCATGCCCTCGAGCCGGATCAGCGGCTGCAATTCGCCCGCCATCTCGAGGCGCCGCTGTTCGATCCGGCCGCGGCGCCGGCGCTTCCGGTCGAGAGCTGGCCGAAGCCGCGGCTGGAGAAGGCCTATCGCAACTACGCGATGGAATATGTCCGCACCGCGGCGCCGACCCTGGTGCAGCTGTTCGGCCCGCTCGACGGCGGCTATCTGCTGCATCTGACCGGCAAGCTGATCGGGATGCAGAGTTACGACGAGTTGGCGCCGGCGCTCGGCGTCACCGGCCGCGATGCCTGCGGATTCGCCGCCTTGCTGCGCGGGCTGCTCGATGCGCAGGGCGATGACGTCGAACTGCGCGAGGTCGGTGGCGGCTTCGAACTGCGGCAGGGCGGCTGGAAATTGATGGACGGCGTTGCCGACGCCGATCCGGCCTGCGTCCGGGTGCTCGAAGGGCTTGCCGAGGGGCTGGCTGCGGCGTGCGGCCGTGGCATCGCTGTCAGCCTGGCCGGCGATCACCGCACCGCCTCGCTGGTGTGGACCGTGCGCTGAGTCCGTTCCGACCTGTCTGCGGGTGGCCATGCGCGGCGCGACCATCGCGCCGGCTCGGAACGGTGATAGGAAGACTGACGCCCGGCTGAAGATCGGGCTCGGGGGAAACGCATGTCCGATATTGCCGTGGCGGAGCTGCCACCGGTCGCGCAAGCCGCGCCGGCTCCGCCTGCGCCGACGCCTCCGCCCCCCAAGAATCCGCTGCTCGACGATGGCATCCTGCGCACGCTGCTGCGGTTGTCGTGGCCGAACGTCGTGGCGCTGACCGCCGGCACCTGCGTGGCGATCGCCGAGACGTCGTATATCGGCCGGCTCGGCACCGAGGCACTGGCCGCGATGGCGCTGGTGTTTCCGTTCGTGATCCTGACCATGACGATGTCCGGCGGCGCGATGGGCGGCGGCGTCGCGTCGGCGATCGCGCGGGCGCTCGGCTCCGGCGACGACGACCGCGCCGCGGTGCTGGCGATGCACGCGCTGCTGATCGGGCTGTGCTTCGGCCTGGTGTTCACGGTCGGGATGCTGACGTTCGGCGAGCGGGCGCTGGCGCTGCTCGGCGGTCGCGGCGCGGTACTGAGCCAGGCGGTCGGCTACGTGCACATCTTCTTCGCCGGCGCGGTGGTGCCGTGGCTGATGAACACCTTCGCGGCGATCCTGCGCGGCACCGGCAACATGAAGCTGCCGTCGCTGATGATCCTGAGTTCGGCGATGCTGCAGATCGTGCTCGGCGGCGCGCTCGGCCTCGGTTTCGGGCCGATCCCGCGGTTCGGCATGCCGGGCGTCGCTGCCGGCACGCTGACGGCGTTCTCGATCGGCGCTGCGGTGATGGCCTGGGTGATCTTCTCCGGCCGTGCCGGGGTGAAGCCGCGGCTCGCCGGCCTGCGGATCGAGCGCGGCATGTTCTTCGACATCCTGAAGGTCGGTGCGGTGTCGTGCTTCTCGCCGCTGCAGTCGGTGCTGACGATCACGATCTTCACCCACATGCTGGCGCATTTCGGCACCGCGGTGCTGGCCGGCTACGGCATCGGTGGCCGGCTGGAATTCATGCTGACCTCGATCGCGTTCGCGGTCGGCATCGCGTCGGTGCCGATGATCGGCATGGCGATCGGCGCCGGCCGGGTCAAACGGGCGCGGCAGATCGCCTGGACGGCGGGGCTGGTGTCGTTCCTGTTCGTCGGCGTGGTCGGCACCGGGATCGCGATCTTCCCGCACCTCTGGATCGACCTGTTCACCGACGACGCAGCGGTGCGGCTCGCCGGCGAGCAGTATCTGCGTGCGGCCGCACCGATGTACGCATTCATCGGGCTGGCGATCTCGATGTATTTTTCCGCGCAGGGCGCCGCCAGGGTGCTCGGACCGGTGCTGGCGCAGACCGGGCGGCTGCTGTTCGTCGTGGTCGGCGGCTGGCTGCTGATCAAACACCACGGCAGCACC
>NZ_QTKI01000523.1:0-2852 GCF_010820945.1 Rhodopseudomonas sp. BR0C11 | reverse complement strand
CGGACTTCCCGACGTGCAGCCCATGCAGACCGCGGTGATGGACAAGCTGCAGGAGCAGATGCTGTCGAACATCGAAAAGGTCTCGCCCGAGGCGTTGATGAAGACCTGGTTCACCTTCGATCCGAAGCTTGCCGAACGATTCGGCGAGATGTTCATTTCCATGACCGGCCTCGGCAGTGCGCTGACCAAGGATAAGAAGTAACCGATCATTGGAGACGCGATGCCCGCCGACCGCGGCGCCAGTCCGAATCGCGAGCGGCTGAAGCCTCCGAGCGTCGCGCTGCTGCTCGCCGAAGCGCGCAGCTTCTTCGAATTCAACGCCAGCCTGCTGCTGTCGCCGCTGCTGCTGCAGGCGCCGCGCGGCGACGGCCATCCGGTGCTGGTGTTGCCCGGTCTGCTCGCCAGCGACCTGTCGACCGCGCCGATGCGGCGCTATCTGCGGCAGCTCGGCTATGAGGTGTTCGCCTGGGAGCTCGGCCGCAATCTCGGCGGCATCTACCGGATGCGTGCCCGCCTGCGCGACCGGCTCACCGCGGTTCATGAAGCGACTGGCCGCAAGGTCAGTCTGGTCGGGTGGAGTCTCGGCGGTGTCTATGCGCGGGATCTGGTGCTGCATGCGCCCGAGATGGTGCGCGATATCATCACGCTCGGCAGCCCGTTCACCGGCGACGTCACCGCCACAAATGCCAAGCGGATCTACGAGAAGCTGTCTGGTGAAGAGCTGACCGAGGTGCAGCTCGAAGACCTCGAACCGCTCGGCGGCGAGATGCCTGTGCCGACCACGTCGATCTACTCGCGCACCGACGGCATCGTGAACTGGCGCACGTCGCATCTGGCACCGTCACCGCGGGCCGAGAACATCGAGGTGATGCTCGCCAGCCATATCGGCCTGATCGTCAACGCCGCGGTGCTATGGGCGATCGCCGACCGGCTGGCGCAGCCGGAGGGTACGTTCGCGCCGTTCGATCGCTCCGGTCCGTTTCGCTTCACCTACGCCCCGCCAACCCGCTAAAAGGTCGTCGCGCGGCGCGTCGCGCAAAACCAAGAGGGGAGCCGGCAATGGCCGACAAGGACAACGATCCGGCAGCGGCGTGGCAGACGATGTTCGGCGAGATGAGCAAGGGTTTTGCGGCCTTCGCCAATCAGGCGCTGGCGTCGCCGGAGCTCGGCAAGGTGGCGCAGCAGGTCGGCGGTGCTTCCGCCGAGGCGCACAAGCAGTTCGCCGACATGATGGACAAATATCTAGCCGGTATGAATCTGCCGTCGCGCGCGCAGATGCAGGAATTCAATACCCTGCTCGCCGAGGTCGAGCGGCGGCTCGACGAGCTGACTGCTGCGGTCCAGCCGGCAAAGGCAGCGAAGCCGAAAGGCTAGCCAGCAAAGTTCCAAATCGGCGTGAAGATGTCGATCAACACGTTTTGATTGTGTCGCCATTTTCGAAAATTGGTGTAATTACAATGGCTTAAGATGTTATTTTTGTTGCGTTGCAACATTCATATTGCGATGCAGCATGATTTATGTCATATTTTACCTGCCCGGGCCGCAGGTCGGACGGGAAGACCATGGCTCAGACGAGGATGGAGATTTCAGATGACCGATACTGCCAATCACGAGAGCTACACTCAGGCGGCCGAGACGGTTGCCGACAGCGTCAAGCAGGCGTTTCAGCCGGTGACCGACGCGTTCAAGAACTTCCAGACCCTCGAGGTTCCGGAAGCCGCCCGCGACTTCGTCAAGCGTGCCGCCGGCACTGCCAAGGAGAAGGTCGCGGACTTCCACGCCGGTTCGGAGAAGGTAACCTCGGCGATCGAGGAAACCGTCGCCAATTCGGTGAGCGAAGCTGCCAAGATCACCCGCAACATCCAGCAGGCGATCTATCAGGACACCGAAACGTTCTTCTCCGGCATCGATAAGCTGGCGTCGGCGAAGTCGGTTCAAGAGGCGTTCCAGATCCAGACCGACCTTGCGCGTTCGCAGGGCGAGGTGCTGGTGTCGCGCGCCAGGTCCGCCACCGAGTACTTCGGCAAGCTGGTCAGCGACAGCGCCAAGTCGGTGCAGGACAACTTCGCCAAGACCTTCAGCAAGTCGGCCTAACCGCCGCTGCTGACGACCCCGGGCCTCTGACGATCGAGGCCCGACGTTCCTCCCGACCTCGGCCCGCTCGCGCGGGCCTTTCTTTTTTGGCAACCCCCTGCAGTCATTCCGCGGCGCTCGCACAGCGAGCGAATCCGGAATCGCGAGGTTGTTAGTAATGAGAGATTCCGGGTTCGCGCTTGCGCGCGCCCCGGAATGACAATTGGAGAGTTCGTGCGACCTACGGCCGCCGCGCCACGGGCAACCGCTCGCTCTTCTTCCGCGGCGCTGCGCGCTCGGCCTTGGCCGGCTCCGTGATCGCGTCGATCGCCTGTTCGGCGCCGGCGATCATCAGCGTCGTGACCATCTGCGCATAGGTTTCGCGCGACAGGCCCTTGCCTTCGCGGAACCAGAGATAGTGCCAGTTCAGCATGCCGAACAGCGACATCGTCAGCGGCTTCAGCAGCTCCGGCTTGGCGGCCGTGGCCGGGATCGCGGCGGCGATCGCGTCCGACATCGATACCACCAGCTTGCGCTCCAGCGCCTTGAGGGTTTCCTGCTGCTCCGGCGGCAACAGCTTCAGGCTGGAGATCTGCACCTGATGTTCGGCATCGGCGCCGCGATAGGCTTCGAGCAGCGCCGCCGAAATCGCGAACAGCCGATCGCTCGGATCGCTTTCGCCCTGCGCGGCGGCGTCGACCACCGTCACCAGATGCTGCAGGTGATCCTCCAGCAGATCAAACAGCACCGCATCCTTCGACGGGTAGTAGTGATACATC
>NZ_QTKI01000522.1:0-2860 GCF_010820945.1 Rhodopseudomonas sp. BR0C11 | reverse complement strand
CCGGCTCCGGGCAGAACGTCGCGATCCAGGACTGCACCGAGGAGACCATCGACAAGAAGATGACCGCGGCGGTGCAGCCGCTGGCCACCGAAGCCTGCTCAGCGCCGACGATTCAGAAGACCGCGACCGGCTACACCAACGATTCGGTGTGCAAGGTCGCTGGTATGACCACGACCTCGCACGCCGAGATCACCGGTGACTTCAATTCGGCCTACACGGTCAAGGTGACATCGCAGAACGAGAACCCGCTGCCCGGCGTTCCCAAGGAGTCCGCCACGACGCTGGATGCGAAATGGCTCGGCCCCTGCAAGGACGGCCAGAAGCCCGGCGACATCGTGATGCCCGGCGGGATCAAGATGAACATCGCCGACATGGACAAGCTGAAGGCGCTGTTGCCGAAGTCGAAGTGACGGCCCCGGAAGCTGGCGCAAAAGTCACACCCGCCGACCTTCATCGGTACCTCCGTTGACAGCGGAGGCGCTTGCCGCAATGTTACATTGTAACGTTGCGTGGCGGGGGACGACGCCGGCACCGTGAGAGGCTGGGGCGGCATGGATTGGGTGCGGACGAACATCCGGTGGGGCGCACGGCTGGCGTTGATTGCGCTCGCCCTGCAGTTCGCCGCCGCGTTCGGCCACTTCCACGGCTTCGAGCCGCCTGCGCTGCAGATCGCCCAGGCTGACTCGGCCAATGGCCCAGCCGAACCCGATACCGACCATCACCATCCAGGCGTCGACCTCTGCGCGATCTGCGCAGTCGTCTCGATGGCGAGCCTGGCGCTGGCCGCGACGCCGCCGGCGCTGCCGCCGCAGCAGGCGCATTCCTTCCACTACCGCCTCGCCGTCCTCGACGACGCCGAATTGGCGTCACCACCCGCCGGCTTTCAGCCGCGCGGCCCCCCTCTGTCCTGACCGCCGATCCCTTGTGAATGCCGCGCCGAGCCGGTCTCCGGCGGCGCGCGGACCAACGTGATCGATCTGCGTCGCCGCAGATCCCGGCTCCGCTGCGAGCCGGCAGTCAGGACAGAACCATGTCATCTAGCCTCAAGACCGGGCTGCTGCTCGGCACCGCAACGCTCGCCGCGTGCAGCGCCGGCGCGCCGGCCGCGCGCGCCCAAACCGCCCTCCCCGAAGTCACCGTCACGGCGCCGAGTCCAATTCAGCGCCGCCACCACACCGAAGCGAAGCCGCGTTCGGCGACGCGCGTCGCGGCTCCGGCGAGGCAGCGCGGCCCCGCACCGGCCGAGACGCCGCCCGTTGCCCAGGCCACCCCGGCGCCGCAGCCCGGCATCCTGCCGATCGTCACCGACCAGTTCGCCACCGTCACGGTGGTGCCGAACGAAGAAATCCGCCGCAGCGGCGGCGGCACGCTGGGCGACCTGCTCGGCAACAAACCCGGCATCAGCGCCTCGCAATACGCGCCCGGCGGCGCCAGCCGCCCGATCATCCGCGGCCTCGACGTCAACCGTGTCAGCATCATCGAGAACGGCACCGGCAGCAACGGCGCGTCCGACCTCGGCGAAGACCACTTCGTGCCGGTCGATCCGCTCTCCACCAATCAGGTCGAAGTGATCCGCGGCCCGGCCACGCTGCGCTACGGCTCGACCGCGATCGGCGGCGTGGTCAGCGCCACCAACAACCGGATTCCCGACGCGCTGCCGCCCTGCGCGCAACCGTTCCAGAGCTATGGGCTGGCGAAGCCGCCGACGCTGTTCGGCGGCGCCGGCTGCATGAACGGCGAAGTCCGCAGCGCCGTCAGCTCGGTCGATCGCGGCGTCGAAGGCGCGGTGCTGCTCGATGCCGGCGGCAACAACGTCGCCGTCCATGCCGACGTCTATGGCCGCAATGCCGGCGACTACAACGTGCCGAGCTATCCGTATGCGGCGCCCGGCATGCCGTTCAACGGTCGCCAGCCGAATTCCGCCGCGACTGCCGCGGGCGCCTCGGTCGGCGGCTCGTATCTGTTCGACGGCGGCTTCATCGGCGCGTCGATCACTCAGAACAATTCGCTGTATCACATCCCCGGCGTCGAGGGCTCACAGGTCGGCACCCGGATCGACGCCAAGCAGACCAAGTTCAATGCCAAGGGCGAGTATCGTCCCGACGCGGCCGCGATCGACGCGATCCGGTTCTGGGTCGGCGCCACCGACTACAAGCACAACGAAGTCGGTCAGGCGACGGCCGGCGATCCGACCACCGACGGCGTGCGCCAGACCTTCACCAATCGCGAGCAGGAAGGCCGGCTCGAGGTGCAGCTCGCGCCGTTCAACGCCGGCTTCGCGGCGATCACCACCGCGGTCGGCGTCCAGGCCAGCCATCAGGAACTGACGGCGCCGAGCCCGGACGATCCGGGTAGCCCGCTGAATGGTCTGTTCGATCCGAACACGAACACCAAGGCGGCCGGCTACGTCTTCAACGAGCTGCAGTTCACCAACACCACCAAGGCGCAGGTCGCCGGCCGCATCGAGCATGTCGAACTGTCCGGGACCACACCGGCGTTCGTGCCCGAGATCTTCGACCTCAACACCGATCCGAGCGCGATCGGCCCAGCCACCCAGCGCAACCTATCGTTCACGCCGAAGAGCTTCAGCGTCGGCCTGATCCAGGCGCTGCCGTGGGATCTGTCGGCGAGCATCACCGGGCAATATGTCGAGCGCGCGCCGAAGCCGGCCGAACTGTTCTCGCGCGGCGGCCACGACGCCACCGCCACCTTCGACATCGGCAATCCCAACCTGAAGATCGAAACCGCCAAGTCGGTCGAGGTCGGGCTGCGCCGCGCCACCGGACCGTTCCGGTTCGAGATCACCGCCTACTACACGCAGTTCAGCGGCTTCCTCTATCGGCGGCCGACCGGCAACACT
>NZ_QTKI01000521.1:0-2907 GCF_010820945.1 Rhodopseudomonas sp. BR0C11 | reverse complement strand
GGACGGACGGCCGCTGTCGAACGACTCGCTGCCGGCGTCGCTGCTGCTGCTGATGGGGCGGCACGGCCCGGCGTTCCTGGCTTACGCGAACTTCGCCGCCTACACCGAGTGGAACAACTCGCTGATCTATTCGACCACCGCGGCCTATCTCGCCACCCGGATCGCCGGCGCGGGGCCAATGCAGAAGCCGCGCGCTGCTGTGGCTCAGCTGTCGTTCAACGAGATGAAACAGCTGCAGCAGCTTCTGGTGCGCGCCGGCTTCGACGTCGGCAAGGTCGACGGCGTGCTCGGTCAGCAGACCCGCAGCGCGGTGAAGGCAATGCAGCTCAAGTACGGCCTGCCGGCGGATTCCTGGCCGACCGCCGAACTGCTCACCCGGATGGGCGGCAGCGCGGCGCCGGCGCCTTCGGCCTCCGCAGACCCGATGCAGCCGACGGAGCCGCGGCGCGCCAAGCGCGCCCGCCCGACCGCTCCGCTACCGCAATAACCGAAAAATCCGTCCCGCGGCTTTTCAAATTCCGCCGACTTGCTCTAGGGTGCGACGCAATAACACTCTGGAGGAAACGACGTGCGTCATCTGTTGATTATGACAGCCACGGCTGTCGCGCTGGCTACCACCGCGGTCCATGCCGCCGATGACCTCAAGATCGCGCTGATCTACGGCAAGACCGGCCCGCTCGAAGCCTACGCCAAGCAGACTGAAACCGGCCTGATGATGGGGCTGGAATACGCCACCAAGGGCACGATGACGCTCGACGGCCGCAAGATCGTGGTGATCACCAAGGACGATCAGAGCAAGCCGGACCTCTCCAAAGCCGCTCTCGCCGAAGCCTATCAGGATGACGGCGCCGACATCGCGATCGGCACCTCCTCGTCGACAGCGGCGCTCGCCGATCTGCCGGTCGCCGAAGAAAACAAGAAGATCCTGATCGTCGAGCCCGCCGTGGCCGACCAGATCACCGGCGAGAAGTGGAACCGCTACATCTTCCGCACCGGCCGCAATTCGTCGCAGGACGCGATCTCCAACGCGGTCGCGATCGGCAAGCAGGGCGTCACCATCGCCACCCTGGCGCAGGACTACGCGTTCGGCCGCGATGGCGTCGCCGCCTTCAAGGAGGCGCTGGCCAAGACCGGCGCCACGCTCGCCGCCGAGGAATACGTCCCGACCACCACCACCGACTTCACCGCGGTCGGCCAGCGGCTGTTCGATGCGCTCAAAGACAAGCCGGGCAAGAAAGTCATCTGGGTGATTTGGGCCGGCGGCGGCGATCCGCTGACCAAGCTGCAGGACATGGACCCGAAGCGCTACGGCATCGAGCTGTCGACCGGCGGCAACATCCTGCCGGCGCTCGCCGCCTATAAGCGCCTGCCCGGCATGGAAGGCGCGACCTATTACTACTACGACATCCCGAAGAACCCGATCAACGAGTGGCTCCTGACCGAGCACCAGAAGCGCTTCAACGCGCCGCCGGACTTCTTCACCGCCGGTGGCTTCTCGGCCGCGATGGCGGTGGTCACCGCCGTGCAGAAGGCGAAATCGACCGACACCGAGAAGCTGATCGCCGCGATGGAGGGCATGGAGTTCGACACGCCCAAGGGCAAGATGGTGTTCCGCAAGGAAGACCATCAGGCGCTGCAGAGCATGTATCACTTCAAGGTCAAGGTCGACCCGGCCGTCGCCTGGGCGGTGCTGGAGCCGGTGCGCGAATTGAAGATCGAGGAGATGGACATCCCGATCCGGAACAAGAAGTAATTGCCGGGCGGGAGTCATTCCGGGGCGCGCGTGAGCGCGAACCCGGAATCCCGACATGTCCCGCGCCACTTTTTCAGGTGGCCTGAATCTCGAGATTCCGGGTTCGCGAGCTGCGCTCGCGCCCCGGAATGACGAACTCTAGCGATGAGGATCGTCGCCTGCCTCACTCACAAACCGTCACCACCCGCGCATGCGGGTGGCCCAGTATTCCAGGGCGCCGGTGATGAACCGAAACGCTCCGGCGTACTGGATCCTCCGCATTCGCGGAGGATGACGACGGGATTGGGGAGACGTCGTGCACCACTCATGCTCCACTACGCCTTCGATGATGCTCTGACGTTGCGGTGACCGTGCTCCATGACCACCCTCGAGACCCAATCCCTCACCATCCGGTTCGGCGGCCATGTCGCGGTGGACGCGGTGAGCTGTGCGTTTCGCCCCGGTGAGCTGACCGCGATCGTCGGCCCGAACGGCGCCGGCAAGACGACGTATTTCAACCTGATCTCCGGGCAGCTCCGCCCGAGCGGCGGCCGCATCCTGTTCGACGGCGCGGACATCACCAGGATGACCGCGCCGCTGCGCACCCGCGCTGGGCTCGGCCGCGCGTTCCAGCTCACCAATCTGTTTCCCAATCTGTCGGTCGAGGAGAACGTCCGCCTCGCCGTGCAGGCGCACAGCGGCACGCATTACGACATGCTGCGGCCGTGGCGGACGCGGCGCGACCTGATCGAACGCGCTGATGCGATCCTCGACAGCGTTGCGCGGGGCGCCCGCCGCAATGTCGCCGCCACCGCGCTGTCGCATGGCGACCAGCGCAAGCTCGAAGTCGCGCTGATGATGGCGCTGGAGCCGAAGGTCTACATGTTCGACGAACCGACCGCCGGCATGAGCGTCGACGAGGTCCCGGTGGTACTCGACCTGATCGCACGGCTGAAGACCGACCCGTCCAAGATCATCCTCTTGGTCGAACACAAGATGGACGTCGTCCGTTCCCTCGCCGACCGCATCATCGTCCTCCACCACGGCAAGCTCGTCGCCGACGGCAAGCCAGCCGAGGTGATCGCTTCGCCGATTGTTCAGGAGGCGTATCTGGGCATTGCACCGGGCAAGAGTGCGGCGTGAGAGTGATGATGAAAATATCGAGTGCTTCGATG
>NZ_QTKI01000520.1:0-2910 GCF_010820945.1 Rhodopseudomonas sp. BR0C11 | reverse complement strand
TCCGGCAGCTTCCGCCCGTATCATTCGACCGATGTGCGCGGCGTCGAACTCGGCGGCGCGACCAAGAACGTGCTGGCGATCGCTGCAGGCATCGTCGAGGGCCGCCAGCTTGGCGCGTCCGCGCTGGCGGCGATGACCACGCGCGGTTTCGTCGAGCTGGTGCGGTTCGGCAAGGCCTATGGGGCGCGAATCGAAACCATGCACGGCCTCTCGGGTCTCGGCGATCTGACGATGTGCTGCTCGACGCCGCAGTCGCGCAATTTCTCGTTCGGCATGGCGCTCGGCCGCGGCGAGCAGATCGAGACCGCCGCGCACGGCAAGCTCGCCGAAGGCTACTACACCGCGCCGGTGCTGCTGGAGATGGCGCAGGCCAAGGACATCGACATGCCGATCTCGACCGCGGTGGCGGCGGTGCTCGGCGGCAAGCTCAGCGTCGATGCCGCGATCGAAGGGCTGCTGACGCGGCCGCTCAAGGCGGAGGAATAGACGTGGCGTATTGGCTGGTGAAATCCGAGCCGTCGGTGTGGTCGTGGGACCAGCAGGTCGCCAAGGGCGCCGAGGGCGAAGCCTGGACCGGCGTGCGCAATCACTCCGCCAAGCTGCACATGGTGGCGATGCGGCGCGGCGACCGCGCGTTCTACTATCACTCCAACGAAGGCAAAGAGATCGTCGGCATCGCCGAGATCATCCGCGAGGCTTACCCGGATCCGACCGATGCCAGCGGCAAATTCGTCTGCGTCGATATCAAGGCCGAGAAGCCCTTGAAGACGCCGGTGCCCCTCGCCGCCATCAAGGCCGAGCCCCGCCTCGCCGAAATGGCGCTGCTGAAATACTCGCGCCTGTCAGTGCAGCCGGTCACCGCCGAGGAATGGAAACTGGTCTGCAAGATGGGCGGGCTGTAGCCCCAAGGTGCCCTGACTATTGTGACGTCATCCCCCGCGGATGCGGGGGATCGAGTATTCCAGAGCGTTCGCGATCGACCTCGGGCTCTCTTCCGATACTGGATCGCCCGCCTGCGCGGGCGATGACGTGGCTGGCTTAGAGCAACGCTTTACATCTCTCCGCCGCTCGCCCATCACCGCGCGATGAGCAGCTCCGCCATTACCGATCCCATCGCCTTCATCCATGCCAATACCCGGCTGCGCGCGGTGCCGCTGGTGCCGGAGGTGATGCTGCATGTCGCCGACGAGGCGCTGCCGCTGTGGAGCAAGACTGAAGAAGAGCTTGGTGAAGCGGGGTTGCCGCCGCCGTTCTGGGCGTTCGCCTGGGCCGGCGGGCAGGCGCTGGCGCGCTATGTGCTGGATCATCCGCAGGACGTCGCCGGCAAAGAGGTGATCGATCTCGCTTCCGGCTCCGGGCTGGTGGCGATCGCAGCAATGAAAGCCGGGGCGCGCAAGGTCACTGCATTCGATATCGATGGGTTTGCCCGCGAGGCGATCCTGGTGAATGCCGCGGCCAATGGCGTCGTGATCGAGGTCTGCGGCGACGATCTGCTCGCGGGGCCGCATCCGCTGCCGGCGCAGGCCGTGCTCGCCGGCGATATCTTCTATCAACAGGACATCGCCGGGCTTGCCGTCACCTTCCTGCAAGGCCGTGCAGCACAGGGCGCGCAGGTGCTGATCGGCGATCCAGGCCGCTACTATCTGCCGAAAGATCGACTCGTGCAGCTTGCGAGCTACGGCGTGCCGGTGACGCGCGAATTGGAAGATTCCGAAATCAAACACACCGGTGTGTGGACGCTGAAGTAATTGGCGCCGCTAGACGGTCAGCCGCGCGCCGTCGTGCCCGGTGATCCGCAGGGTCTGCACATCTCCGGGCGTCGCGCCTGCGATCGCGACCGGGAGGAAGTGTTCGGTACGGCCCTGTGTCGGGCTCTCGATCAGCACCGCGCGGGTCGCGCCGATCTCGGCGGCCAGCCGTCGCTGCAGCGCTGCTTCGCCGGCGGCACGCAACCGGGCGGCACGGTCGCGGATCACGCGGCCATCGAGCTGCGGCATCCGCGCCGCTGGCGTGCCGGGCCGCGGCGAATACGGAAACACATGCAGAAACGTCAGGCCGCATTCTTCGACCAGATCGAGCGAGCGCTGAAACATCTCGTCGGTCTCAGTCGGAAACCCGGCGATCAGATCGGCGCCGAGCGCGATGTCCGGCCGTAGCCGCCGGGCCTCCCTGCAGAACGCGACCGCGTCGGCGCGCGCATGCCGGCGCTTCATCCGTTTGAGGATCAGATCGTCGCCGGCCTGTAGCGACAGGTGCAGATGCGGCATCAGCCGCGGCTCGGTGGCGATCGCATCGATCAGCTCGCGATCGGCCTCAACCTGATCGATCGACGAGATCCGCAGCCGCTGCAACTCCGGCACGTGCCGTAACACTTTCTTAACCAGGGTGCCGAGCTTCGGCGTGCCCGGCAGGTCGGCGCCGTAGCTGGTGAGGTCGACCCCGGTCAGCACGATCTCGGCGTGGCCGCGCTCGGCCAATCGCCGCACCTGCTCGACCACTGCGCCGACCGGCACCGAGCGGGAATTCCCACGGCCATACGGGATGATGCAGAAGGTGCAGCGATGGTCGCAGCCGTTCTGCACCTGCACGAACACCCGCGGCAGTCCGCTCTGGTAACCGTCCAGCAGATGCGGCGCCATCTCGCGCACCGCCATGATGTCGGCGACCGCGATCTTCTGCTCGGTGTTGAGCCCGAAGCTCGGGCCGGCCTTAAGCGCGCCTTTGGCTGCCTGCCAGGCCTCGCTGCGGGTCTTGTCATCATTGCCGATTACCCGGTCGACTTCGGCCATCGCGGCGAATGTCGCCGGCTCGGTCTGAGCCGCGCATCCGGTAACGATGATCCGGGCCTCGGGGCGGGCGCGCTTCAGCTTGCGGATCTGCTGCCGCGCCTGGGCCACCGCCTCGTTGGTC
>NZ_QTKI01000519.1:0-2912 GCF_010820945.1 Rhodopseudomonas sp. BR0C11 | reverse complement strand
ATGTGGTTCGATCCCGAACCCGGCCGGCCGAACTCGCTGGCGCCCGGCAAGCGTTGCCTGACCAACTACACGCCGGTGCTGGCGCAGGCGCCGGGCGGCCGCCGCTTAGCACTCGGCGCCTCCGGCGGCCGCCGTATTCTGCCGGCGGTGGCGCAGCTCCTGTCGTTCGTGATCGACTATGGCATGGACCTCGACGCCGCGATCCATCAGCCGCGGATCGACGCCAGCGAAGGCGAGGTGGTGATCGGCGATGTCCGCCTGCCGGCTGCGACGCGCGAGGCGTTGCGCCAGCAGTTCGATTACGAAGAGGCGCGGGTGCAGACCTTCCCGATGAAATTCGCCTGCCCCAGCGTGGTGCTGCGGCACGGAACAACGAATAGCGGCGCGACCGAAATCGCCCAGCCGTGGGGCGACGCCGTGGCCGAAAGCTAAAGCGGCACGAACTTCGCCCGCACGCATCTGACTTAGGCCGGCACCGCCTCGGGCGCTGACCGCGCCCGCGCAGTCGTCGTGCGCTCGGCACGCGACCTCTGCTCCGGCGGCTTCATCGGCTTCGGGCCGATCAGATCATCGTCGTCGATGCCAAGCTCCGCGCCATCGAGCGAGCGATACGCCGCCACATGGGCATCGAGCTGGGCGGTGCCGAACGTGCGTCCATCCTCGTCGGTGATGACAACGTCCCAGCCCTCGCTCTCCCAGATCCGCGCCTTGGCGAACGCCACCAAAACACTGTCGCGCACGCAGCGCATCTTCTCGTCTTGTCGAATGGCTGTGATGGTGTAGGGCAAGTCGCGATTCCTCGTGAACGAGGATTGCCGATACCCCGCAGCTTTGACCGCAATTCGCCGCCATAATGGCGATTTCGGGCTGACGGAACCGGCTGTGGACATCTCGCTGTCGGGCCACGATGCTCGATATGATTCCCGAGCCGACTGCGATCTTGCCGGGGCACGACGCAGACGTTGAAACGACCATCGTTTTCCGGAAGGATTGGCCATGTCTCCCGTCTCGCTTCTGCTGAATATCCTTTGGATCGCGCTCGGCGGCTTCTGGATGGCTGTCGGCTGGGCGGTTGCGGCGGTCATTATGGCGATCACGATCATCGGTTTGCCGTGGGCGCGCGCGGCCTTCAGCATCGGTGTCTACACGCTGTTTCCGTTCGGCCAGACGGCGGTGCCGCGGGAAGCCGTCACCGGCCGCGAAGACATCGGCACCGGCCCGCTCGGGGTGATCGGCAACGTCATCTGGCTGGTGTTCGCCGGCTGGTGGCTCGCCATCGGGCATCTCATCACCGCCGTTCTGCTCGCCGTGACGATCATCGGAATCCCGTTCGCCTGGGCCCACCTGAAGCTCGCGGGCATCGCGCTGTGGCCGATCGGCAAGGTCATCGTCCCGATCGACGACCTCGGCCTCAGAAGGTGACGCAGCCGTCGCCGCTGTCACACCCGTGGCACACCGCCACCGCCGCAACTCTCCCCGCGCCCTGCTGCACACGAGACGATTCGAAACCTGACGCCGCGACCTCAGGCTTACCCCTTTGAGAAAATTTCGCTTTTCTCCCCCGTTGCCGATCCGACTGCGATCGGCTACAGGAACGGGGCACGCACCCGTAGCTCAGCTGGATAGAGCGTTGCCCTCCGAAGGCAAAGGTCACACGTTCGAATCGTGTCGGGTGCGCCAGCGTGTGCGTTCCCCATCCACCATTTTTTTAACAAGCGTGGGAAGCCCGAAGTGCCTCTAACCGGAGGCACAAAAGTTGAAAATACAAAGAATTCCGCGCTTTAAGGAGCGCTCAGACGCTAGGCTTCAGCCGAACAATTCGGGCTGGAGTGGCGTGGTGACTTCGTTCACGTCTAACATTTCGTCCAACAAAACGTCCAACAGCGGGGGGTGTCATGCCTGACTTCCTCACCCGCCGTAATGGCATGTGGCACTTCGTGCGAAGGGTCCCGCTCGAATTCGCGGCTCTGGACCGGCGCGGCATCATCCGGCACTCCACGAGGGTGCCGGTGTCAGCCGACCGCACGGGCCGAAGGGCCATCCGGGTCGCCATGCGTCTCAATGCCGAACTCGAGGCCCACTGGCACCAGTTGGCCGGGGACCAGCCCGACGACGCGATGAAGGGCTATGACGAGGCGCGGCGGCGTGCCCGCTCGCTCGGCTTCGAATACGCCGACGGCGAGCAAATCCTAGCGTTTCCGTGGGAGAAGCGCATGGAGCGGATTGAGGCCCTTCTCACGCGCGGGCTCGAAAACGACAGGGGCGCACGCGCCGCACTGCTCGGCACGCAACCGCGCCCGTCGTTCATGCTCTCGAAGCTCTACGAAGAGTATGAGACCGCCACCAAGATCGAAACGCAGAATTTCTCCCCCAACCAGATGCGGGTCTGGCGCGGCGGGCGAATGCGCGTGGTGCGTGAATTGGTCGACCTCGTCGGCGACAAGCCTGTGACCGAGCTGACGCAAGACGACGGCCTCGACTACAGCGAATGGTGGCGTGAGCGTGTCATCACCGGGGAGACCAACGCAAAGTCAGCTAACAAATCGATGGGGATGCTGAGCCGCATGCTCAAAGAAATGAGCATCCGTCGGCGGCTCAATCTGCCTGAGATATTCAAGGGGCTCCGGCTACGGGGAGAGGTCGATAACCAGCGTCAACCCTTCGAGACTGATTTTGTCCAAAACAGGCTGTTGGCCGAGGGTGCGCTTGCGGGACTGAATGAAGAGGCGCGGCACGTTATCTATCTGCTTGCGGATACGGGCCTGCGGCCGTCGGAAGCCGTGAACCTCCAGGCTCACGCTATCCACCTCGACGCTCCGATCCCCTATGTTGAGGTGTTACCGGATGGCCGGGTAATGAAAACTGAGGACTCGCGCCGTCAGACCCCGTTGGTCGGTGCGGCATTGGCCGTG